>DASZRZ010000027.1:0-5586 GCA_035548935.1 Terriglobales bacterium | reverse complement strand
GCAACATAAATTGATTGCGTAAAACCGTAAAGCCATGGTTTTTTCTCATAAAAAGCACCAACCCCTGCCGGAATCGCGCCGGATTGGACGACAGACAGAAAAACAAAGACGACATATACGATCGCTATTTTTCCTGGAATTGTAAGCGGCTTTGAGCTGTGGGTACGGTCACGCAGCAGCCAAAAGAAAAAAAGCATCGCACTGGAGATGTAGCCGGGGGAAACTCCAAACCCGATCCAGCTAAGATTAAGGAGCATGAATCCAGTGAAAGGAAGGGATAAAATATAAAGTCGAAGGAGAAGCACTAAAC
This sequence comes from Terriglobales bacterium, assembly GCA_035548935.1. Lineage (GTDB taxonomy): Bacteria > Acidobacteriota > Terriglobia > Terriglobales > Acidobacteriaceae > DASZRZ01. The sequence continues at coordinate 5,276 of DASZRZ010000027.1, read as the reverse complement.
CTGCAGGAGGTTCGGTTCCGACGTTGGCAGTCGCAACTTGTCGTTGGGCACGAACCTCTTTGGTCCAACCCAGTGCTGTCAGGAGCGGCTTTGATTCAGCACCCATCTGGCCGGTCCAAATCGAACTCAGGGTTCATGTTGCTCATTCGGATAGATGAACCGCGGACGCGCGAGATCGATATCGCGCCTTGGACCAGCAGTGGCTCAGTGTCGAGCGTATCTGATCCGAAGTCGAGACCACGAACGCCTTATGAGGCTCGGCAGAGTCCACTTCAATCCACAGTTCATGAACAACGAGTCCGGCCGCCGTCATCACAAATCCCAGGAATCCCAAGCCCAACACAATGAGCATGCGCGGCGGAAATGACTTTTTTTCCGGAACCTCGGCGTTATCCAGAATGCGAACCGTAGGGATTTCCTTCGCCTCCTGAACCTTCGCCAATTCATACTGCTGGGTTAATGTCTCAAATACCGCCTCATTGATTTTCGCCGTTCGATACAACTCGTAATATCGAACGCCCAGGAGCGGCAGCTGCCTTATGGTTGGATACAACTGATCCGCGGGGGAATAGGCGGTGGCGGTCTTACCGCCGAGCTTTTCAAGCTGGCGCTGGAGCTCCTGGATCCTCGCCTGAACAGAGCGAATACGAACATTCTGAGCGGAATAAATTTGCTCCAGACCCTGCTTCTCGGCTTCGGCGGCGATTAACTGCCCTTGTATGCCAGCGGCCGCCTCAACCATGCTCTTGCCCTGCTCTTTGATATCAAGCGCAGCGTTCTCGCTTGAAAACCGGCTCAAGACAACCTCGCTATTGAGCAATTCATCCTTGATCAGCGCCAGACGCTGTTCCAAAAAAACCTTCTCCCGGTGCGCCGATGAGGTTGTAAGCTGCGCCACCAGGCGGTTAAGTTCTTCGACGTAAGCCTGGGCCAGCGCCGCTGCTATTTTGGGATCGTGGTCCGAAACCTCCACCGTGATAATCCCTGTCTTGCGGTCTTCCAGGATGTCGGTTCGGGATTCCAGCTTCTTGCGCGCGTCTACGTAAGTCTTCCGCCAGTAGCGGCGCCGCAAATCAAAGCGATTTATAAGCGCATCCTGCACCGTCCGGCTCTGCAGCACTCCAACAAAAAGAGAGCCGGAGTTCTTCATGCCCAAAAGATCGGTCGCCGCGCCCATTGGAAGGCCGACTTTACTTCCAAGCGCCGCCAGCATGGCCATGCCCGCCCCACCCTGCTGATCCGGAGGCATTAGACGTGCCTCAGCGGTATAACTCGACGGAATCGCCACCGCCAAAACCACTCCTGCCACAAGTCCTGCCAGAACTCCGCGCGCCAGCCTCTTCCGCCGCTCCCAAAGCAGTCGCGATATGCCAAGAATCGGCGTATCGGCCTGCTTTTGCGCTATTGACTCCAGATCGTGGAGGCGTGATGCCGAAACCTCGTCCCCCGCCTCGACTTCGGGAGCCTCTATAGACCCACTCCTCTTCACCGTTTCAGTCTCCAGTTGGGACGATAGCTAATCTGAATGGAAGAAGCTACATTGTTTCGTGGTGTGGGGGAAAGCAGTGGGAACCTCCACCGCTCGTATTGCACCCAGGCGCTCATCGTCATCCCACCACCCAGGTCAATATCGCCGCCAATACGCACATCATTCGTTGACCCTCCACCTACCAGTAAAGGATCCACCCGCAGAGCTCGATAGCTGGCTGAAATTTGCGTTTGCGGGTTGAAGGAATATGTGGTCGACGCTTGCCAGCCCTGCCCCTGCCGGCCCACCCAGCTGGCAAGAATATTGCCATAATTGGTGTATCCCTGCGGATACTTACTATTGGCGAAGAAGTATCCACGGTCGCGCAAGCCGGGCAAATTTGTGTAAACGCCCTCCAGCCGAAGCTCCATCTGCCGCAACTTCGGCAACTGTGGAAGATAAATGCCCGGATTCATCGCGGAACGGCGTGGATATCCCAAGGGTGAGTATTCATCTTCAGTCACGGAATCGGTATACAAAATCAGCCAATTTCGGAGCCGCGGAATGCGGTAATAGAATTCGAATCCGGAACGCCGGTCGCCTGGATCGCCCACCGCTCCGGGAAGTGTATTGTTCGATGAGAAAACGCTTCGATACAGGCTTCGTGCCGTCAGGCCACTTCCCGGCCCACCAAAGATGCCGGTTCTGGATACGCTGAACTCTAAATTCGGTGTCGGGCGGAAGCTTATCTTCTGCCCTTGCAGCCAGGGCTGGTCAGAGCCGTCTGGCTTTAGACTGATCAGCATTCTTGGGTTGGATGCCAAAGTCCCCAGAGCCGTAAACACCTCGCGTTGTCCACCCAGGCGGCCAAGAAACACCTCTCCCCGAACTGGGCCCAGGTATCGCAGCACGCTCGGCAGCCTCACAGCCACAACCCGGTTCATGCGCAACATCGGGATGGGCTCGGCGTTGTTGCTGAAAAGCATGGAACCGCCGCGCACCGGCCCCCACCACAGCGCCTGCTTTCCCACTGAAATCTGAAAGTTCTTCAGATTCATTGCCACATAGCCTTCAACGATGCGACCACGACTGACGCTCGGGAAAGGAGTCGCAGGCGGTACCGCGCCGACAAAATCCGCCTCCGTTATCACCGCCCGCTGATTCTGATCATAACTTTGTCCCGCAGGCGCTTTTTGGTATTCAGCTCGAAGATAAAAAGACAGAGGGCCCAGCGCGCCTGAAGCGTCCGCGCCTGTGACTAAATTGCCCCCTTCACCGAATGGACGCCCGAAATCGTTATATATAGTCTGTCCAAAATGATAGCCATCACGCAGTGTCTGCCCGGCTATATTCGTGAAGCGGAAGTAAAGGCGATCTACGGACACTATTGCTCCAAAGTTGTCCCCATTACTCTTGAGCTCCCGGGCGAATTCAACGGCGAGCCTCTGTCCAATGGATGCATAGTCTGAATTTTCCTCTCCAATGGCGGCTCTTGCCTCCTCTACCAGTCGGGCGCATTCCATGCGCGTCCACGGGCGGAGTCCGAGGAATGCGGTTTGCACGTATCCCAGGGCTGCCAGGCGGTCAAACGCGGGATAGACCCAGCTATCCAGGGGTACATAGGGCGATCCCACGCCCAGTATGCTGACCTTGTCTTCGCTCTCCTTGCTTCTTTTGAATGAACCCCACTTAGCCCGTTCCTCTGCCGGCAGGTTATGGGACTCAAACACCTGGCGGCCCAGCCACCAGCCCAACGCGCTCCCAATCAGCACATCGGAGCTGAAGTGCTTGCGCCCAATCACGCGCGAAGCCGACATGGCGGAGGCGGCGCCATACGCCAGCACCTTCGTCCCGAAGCCCGGATATTCGTGCGCAAATACGGACGCAATCGACCATGCCGCCGCTGAGTGCTCGGAAGGAAACGAACTGCCACCCTGCCCAAAGCCGTTTCCCTGGGCATCCAGCGGACGCGCCCGCCGAGCCACCGCTTTCACCACAAACGTCGTTGCCAGGGTGGTGGCCACGGCCTCGCCTGACATCCATCCGGTCTCGCTCAAATGGCTGTTTCCCCGCATCTTGCCAAAGAGGTAGGCTCCGCCTACCAGTCCGCCAGCGGCCAGCACTCCATAGTTGGCAACGCTGTTACCGCGATCAATGGTTGACTGGCTCTTCGGCAACTGGTCTTCAATTCGCGTATCGGAAGCGATCAGGATCGCGGTCAGCCCGCCCAGAGGTAATGCCCAGTTCAGATCGGAAGCGCGCATCCGCACCGGGCTGGTCCAGAACGTAACCTGGTTTCGTACAAAGCTCCGGGGAAAAGTCCGTTCAAAATCAAATCTGCGGCTGGAGCTTTTCGAGGCCTCCGTCTTCGTTTCTACCGGGCACGGCTCCGTAAACTTTCCCGAGAGATCCGTGCAGCGCTTCAGCGGCTGTCCTCCGCCCGTTTTTTCCGTGGCCGGGACGCTCTGTCCCATGGCGGACCCGGCAACAAAGAGTAAAACCGCCAGCAACATGGGGCCCGCAAACCCAGGCTTCATCGCCTTAAAAGTTTGCATCACCTTAAAAGTTTGCAACTATGCCTGCAGTCAGAGCGATTGAGGAGAACAGTTGCGCGCTGGCCAGCAGGTCACGCAGCCAGGGCGATCCAGTAAGAATTTTTTCCGGCACTACCACGGTGTCTCCCGGCTGCAGCCGCGTACCTCGCACCCCTCCGCCCCACCATCCAGAACTGCTCCCTTTCCCGATCACCGAACCATTTGCGCGGATGATGTAGATGCCCTTGCTGTTGGCCAGACTGGTGTATCCTCCTGACTGCCTCAAATACCAGTCGGCATCTTTTCCCGCCGTATAGGTAATTGCCGAAGCGTTATAGACTTGGCCGCTCACCATCACAAAATTCGGCCTCTTGGGAATTGTGACCACATCTCCCGCCCGCACCTCAATGTCATCGGGAGTGCCCTCCCATTTGCTGATGTCGGAGGTAATGTGAATCACCATGCGTCCATTGGCGGGCTGCGATTTCAGCGAGCCCAACACCTGCTGCTGTTGAGCCGCCGCCGCCTGCACCACCGCGCTCTGCTCCGCCGCCGATGCGCTAAGCCCCACCTTCACTCCCTGCAAACCCTGGCCAGCTTCGATGCGATGAATCATCTCCTGCCGGGTCTTCTCGCTCAGGTCACGCACCTGCACGCGCTCCAGCACCGCTCCATACGGATAAGCCGAAACACGGAAGCTGCCCGCCCGCTTCAGAACCGAACTAAGCCGCTCTCCCTCGCGGATTCCATAGGTCCCCGGATGCAGAACCTCGCCACTGATGGTGATGCCCGATCCAATATCTTCCCAGCCCGCAATCTGCCGGATGGTGAGCACATCGCCGTCCCGCAGGGTTACGTCGTTGGCCGCATCTCCCGCGATCGCCTTCGCAATCGCGACTTCGAGATGCTCACCGAGAACCTTCGTATTATTCTCCACCAGGTATCGCGACAGGTCCGCGGCTTCAAGAAACGCGCTGCGCTTCGGCCCTCCCGCAGCCCTCACCAGTTCCGAAGCCTTCATCCCTGTGCCCATCGGATACCTGCCGGGATTCGCCACCTCGCCTTGAATGGTCACCGTAGGCGGATCGATTTTCGCCAGGTTGCGCTGCACGATCAGCCGGTCCCGCGGACGCAGCAGGGCATTTTCCTTGACGTCGCCGGTCATGGCTTTCCCCAGGTCCACATCGAAAATCTCCATGGTGCCATCGTCGGTGCGCCGGAATACCTGCGCATCCCGCAGCTGTGCATTCGGCGTCACTCCACCGGCGAGATAG
>DASZRZ010000026.1:0-1635 GCA_035548935.1 Terriglobales bacterium | reverse complement strand
GCCTGGCCGATCGCCACCACGCAGATCACCGCACCAATTCCGATGCTGATGCCCAGCACCGTGAGCGTACTTCGGAGACGATTGCGGTAGATGGCTTTTACGCCCTCTCGCAAAATGTGCGAGTTCATGGCGACTCCAGATTTTTGGTGATTGCGTACTGGTTCAGCCCGGCTGATTCAGCCCGGAAAGTCAAATTGATTATACGATTAGAAGGGAAGTTTTGTTTCGATAGCCTGTATGAGCGGGATCGCAGTATGATTTGGGGATAAGAAATGCAAAAGGGGCGATCAAGTAAAGCTCTGGCCGAGTCCTAACTTGAGAGCGCCCCTTGTTGCGCGCCACTTCGTCTGTCCTTGTAGTTAGCACCGGAGATGCCATTCCTTTCCTCCTTGGTAATCAAGCCTTTAGGAAGAGCATTCCCTCAGGCCGGGCGGTAGGAATTGCAGGATCGAGGAAAGATTTACCAGTCTGGTTCCACAGGCCTCAGGCCGGGGAAAGCTGGTCAACTTTATCCAGAAGCTCCAACCCGGTACGGCGAAGGAGTCCGGCCACCAGCGGTTCGCTCAACCGGGAGGCGTCATATTCCACGCGAACCGTGCGCCCGGCCTCGGAAAACCTTATTGCCCGGATGCCATAGACCTCGCGCAAGCCCTGAATGGCGCGCAGAGTGAGCGCAGTGGGAACCTGTCCGTAATGAAATACCACGTCGACTGCCGTCATAGAAGAAAGCTCCTCCCGTCTGAAAATATCACAACCGGCAGCGGCGGCCTGAATCGCGCGTCTCCCACGGAACATCGATAGGATATACATTGAATCTCCGGTCGAGCGATGGCTTATGAGCGGGAATACTCCAGGGGTGAGCACGGTCAAGGATCTGGTCTGCGGCATGGATGTCGATCCCGCACGTGCCGCGGCGCACATCGGCTATAAGGGCTCTGATTACTACTTCTGCTGCCCGGGCTGCGCCCGCAAATTTGAGGCCGCTCCCGAGGAATACCTCAAGCCTAAACCCGCGGCCAGGAGCATGCTCGTCACGCTGGGGCCGGCGCCCACCGCTACAAAACCGCAGCCCGCGAATCTGCCACCCTCCGGTCACGCCGATACCCGCGCCTACATCTGCCCCATGGATCCCGAGGTGCGCCAGATGGGCCCGGGCATATGCCCCAAATGCGGCATGGCTCTCGATCCGGAGACTCCGGTCGCCCCCCGCCAGCAGGTCCAGTACACGTGCCCCATGCATGCGGAGATCGTGCGCGATGGCCCGGGAGACTGCCCGATCTGCGGCATGGCTCTGGAACCCCGGACGCTGACGCTTGCAGAGGAAGAGAATCCAGAGTTTCGTGACATGAAGCGCCGCTTCTGGGTCAGCATGGCTCTTACTCTGCCGCTATTCGCTATTGCGATGGCGCACATGCTGCCCGCCTTTGCGCACCGGATTCCGCATTGGCTGGTTACATGGGGCGAGATGGCGCTGGCAACCCCGGTCGTCCTGTGGGGCGGCTGGCCGTTCTTTCAGCGCTTCGCTGCCTCCCTCAAGTACCGCTCCAGCAATATGTGGACGCTGATAGGTCTGGGCGTGGGAGTGGCCTATCTTTACAGCGCGATTGCTACCGTTGCGCCGCAAATCTTCCCGCG
>DASZRZ010000025.1:0-3418 GCA_035548935.1 Terriglobales bacterium | reverse complement strand
CCATCCATGCCCGGCAGCCAAACGTCGAGCAGGATCAGGTCAAACTTCTGCGTAGCAAGCAGGGCAAGGCATTCTTCCGCACTGGCAACCGCGGCGGGCTTGTAGCCTTCGTCCTCGAGAACGCCGGCAAGCGACCGTTGGATTCCGGTTTCGTCGTCGACAATAAGAATGGAGTTCATGGAAACCATCACGCTGAGAGCCCTTGCGCCGCATCGGCTGCGAGCGGCAGCTCCACTATAAAGCGGGCGCCCACGGGCTGGTTCTCTTCCACGCGTATCGAACCCTGATGATCCTCGATAATGCGGCTCACGATCGTCAGACCAAGTCCCGTGCCCCGCTGCTTGGTGGAGAAATAAGGCATGAACAGCCGTTCTTTCATTTCGTGTGTCACGCCATGGCCGGTATCGGCCACCACCACCTCGATGGCGTCACGAGAGCCCAGCAGCGCGGTGGAAATATGCACCTCGCGCACCATGGAATCCTGCACGGCTTCGGCGGCGTTGTCCACCAGGTTGGCGACGGCGCGCTTGATGGCGGCTGGATCGGCCAAAACCGGCGGGAGGTTGGGAGCAAGGTAGGTGCTCACGCGAATCCTGTCCAGCCGCCCTTCGAACATGGCAAGCGCGCTCTCCACAATATCGTTGATGTCCGTTGCCTGAGGCTGCGACATGGGGAAGCGCGCCAGCGTGGCAAACTCGTCCACCAGGGTGCGTACATTCTCCACCGCTCCGGCAATGGTCTGCGCGCAGGTTGCGATGATATCCACCGAAGCCTGATCGGGAGGAAATCCACGGTCGAGGTGGCGGCGTATCCGCTCCGCCGACAATGCGATCGGCGTGAGTGGATTCTTGATCTCATGCGCCACGCGCCGCGCAACCTCCCGCCACGCAGTTTGCTTTTGCGCCTTCAGCAGGTCGGAGAGATCTTCGAATACCAGGACATACCCGAGCCGCTGGCTCTCGTGCTCCAGCGAGGTGACAGTCACAGCAACGTTCAATTGCGTGCGCTGGGTTTGGATATCCATCTGGCTGGTGACAGCTCCCATGCGGTCGGCGCGGCGCAGCATGTGATTTAGCTCTTCCACCACTTCGCCGGCAAAAAAATGCTCCAGGGAAGAGCCGGGCAATGGCGCCAGGAGTTGCTCCTGGTATTTCTGGTGCTGATCCTGGCGCTGCTCTTGCCGGAAGAAGATTCGTCCCAGCGCCGGATTCGCGTGTGTAACCCGCCGGCTGGCATCGAGCGACAGCACGCCCGTGGGGATGCTCTCAAGAATCGTCTCCATGAGCCTTCGCCGCTGTTCCAGCGCCACGTTGACGCCGGCCAACTCCCGCGCGGACGCTTCAATCTGTCCACGCGATTGTTCCAGCTCAGAAGCCATGCGGTTGAACGAATCCACCAGCCGCCCCAGTTCGTCGCCGGTACTGACGGCCACGCGGTAGTCGAATCTGCCACGGGAGATTTCTTCCGTCGCCGCCGCCAGCGCCTCCACCGGACGGGTGACAAACTTGGAAAGGAAGAGCGCAAACCACGTCGCCGCGAACAAAACCATTACGGTCAGCAGCAACAGCAATCCCATATAAGTACGCCGCACGGCTTTCCGCTGCTGTGACAGATCGAGATAGCGTTGTTGGCTGGCCTCAATATCCCGCATGGTTCGGGTGAATCCCGCGGGCACGGGCAGTCCGATTACGATCCAGCCCTTGCGCGGCATGGCAGCCGAGCCCAGGATGTAACTCCTTCCACCTGCCTCAAGCGATTCCGGCAAGGGAGAGACGCTCTTGGGGATGTTTGCCCTGCGGCGCAAGGAGGCCCATGTCTCGGGCGCATGGAAGCTGGCCTTCGCCTCTCCCTCTACCAGTGCCAGGGCAAACCCTCCCTCCATCGCGGGCTCATTGCGGCGGAAGCTGGCCACGACCGGGCTGAAATTGCCACTCACAAACCCCTGCCGTACATCGGGGTCATTTGCCAGCGCCAGCGCCTCGGCCCGGGCATTCTCGCGAGCATAACTGGAAAGCAGTTGGCCAACCGCGGCGGTATCCTGCCGCACCTCCTCCACCGGACGGGAGAACCATTTGTCGATGGAGCGGTTCATCAGTCCGTAGGCAAACAGAAACAGGAAGATCACCGGCGCAAACGAAAGCGCCAGTGCGCCCACCACCATGCGGGTGCGGAAGTTCGACCCCAGCACCCCGCCGCGCCGTTCGGCCATCAACTTGAGCAGGGTGCGGAACAGGACAAACAGCAGCGCCATCAACGATAGAAAGATAAGCGCCGATAACGACGCAAAGATAAGCGTCTGTTGGTTTGTGCTCGGGCGCAGGAAGGTAAGATCGAAGGCCTGCTGCGAAAAAACAATGGTGAGCAGCAGGAAGACAACAATAGCCAGGATAATGATGACCGTACGGCGGCGACGGCGGCGCGCGGTGACCAATTGCCAATCGCTGCGCTCGGGGGTCATTCCGGTACGATTTGTCGGTTCCGGCGGCACAGGAGAAGTCCGTTCAATATCCGCTACTGACCGGATGCTGCAATTATAGCCGCCATGACGGAACCGCCTCGCTGAAGATTGAGTGGCGAATCAGTGGCAAGCGCCTGCCGCCGCATTGGCAAACGGCAGGCCAGCGGACCTCAGTCGATAAATTCCACCCTGGGCTGCTGCGTGATTATGCCCTGCCGGTAGCCCATTTCGAGCAGCAGGCTTACAGCCTCGCGGCCATCCGCCCCGTAGTCGAGCGTGCGTTCGTTCACGTACATGCCGACAAACTTGTCGGCCGATTGCGTGTCCAGATCGCGGGCAAACTGCATGGCGTATTCGAGAGCGTGGGCCCGGTGATCGAGGGCGTATTGAATGCTCTCCTTCAGGGCCGAGGCAACCAGGCGAATGGTCTCCATGCCAAGGTCGCGGCGGATGGCGTTGCCGCCCAGCGGAAGCGGAAGCCCGTGCTGGTCGCGCCACCACTTGCCCAGATCGACAATCCGGTGCAGGCCCGACTTTGCGTAAGTCAGCTGCCCTTCGTGGATGATCAAACCGGCCTCAAATTTTCCATCCAGCACCTGGGGAATGATCTGGTCGAAGGGCACCACCTCCACCTGCACCTCGGGAGCAAAAAGCTTCAGCGCAAGGTAGGCCGTGGTCAGTGTGCCGGGAACCGCAATGCGAACCTGCTTCACGTCCGCGATGCTGAGCTGGCGCTGGGAAATGATCATTGGCCCGTAACCGTCTCCCACGCTGCCTCCGCTGGAGAGCATCACATACTGATCCTGCAGGTAGGGATAAGCATGGAATGAGATGGCCGTGAGGTCATAGACCGCATTTCGGGCCTTCTGGTTCAGGGTCTCAATATCGCACAGGGTATGTACAAACTTCAGGCCCGGAACCTGGACCTTGTTGGTTGCGAGCGCGTAGAACATGAATGCG
>DASZRZ010000024.1:0-11064 GCA_035548935.1 Terriglobales bacterium | reverse complement strand
GCCGCAGGAACATCATGGTCTGCTCACCTATTTGAAGTGCCCGCACCCCCGACACCTTCATGGTGTAGCCATCGGCGCTGCCTCCGGGCTGCCGGATTGTGATCTCCCTTTCGCTGCCGCCCTTCAGAACGCTCGATACGCGGACCCTGCTGATGGTGTAAATCTTCGAGTGGTCGGCATTCCATTCCGAGTGCGATTCCAGCACCTGAACCTCCACGACCCGGGATGCGACCTGAGTCAACTCTTCCACCGTCATGGGCCTGATGCTGGTGGCAGAGGCGAAGACGCTGAAAAGAGCGGTTAACAAAAGAACTCGTGCAAATCTCAAGGCACGACCTCCAGTCCGCCGGTAAAGGTGGCCACATCGCCTGCCGGGCTTTGCACCATCACGGTGCGCGCTCCCAGGCCGGCAGTGCCCGCCACTGCCGCCGTAAAGCTAAGGCCGGGAGTTCCACTGACGGATGTAATCCCCCTGATATTGATGATTTGAATATCCGCGGGGCCGAGAACTGTTACGGTCATGGTGGAGTCCAGTTTGGCTCCAAACAGGAGAACGCAGTTGGTTTGTCCCTGACGAATCGTGCGCCCGGTATTAAACGCCGATCCCGTACAGGAGGTGGATACCACTCCCAGGCTGATCGCGTTGGGCGGCGGCGTTACCGAAGAACTGGCAACCGCGATATCGACACCGGATGCCACCGACCCCGCAGTTAGCGGAACGACCGAAGGAGTCGCCGGGCTGGAGGGCGTTGGAGTAGGTGGAGTCGTAGGGGCAGCAGTCGTCGTGGAAGAACCCCCGCCGCAACCGGCGAGCGCAATGGTTAATCCGGCGATGGTAAGCAGTCGGAACACAGGAATAATTGAAATCAAACCCAGTTGAATCCGATTATCCTGATCCAACCGCACAAACTCAACCAGATCAATCCAACCACGGGGATCCAGCCACAAGAGATGGATCCAGCTACAAGAGATGGATGCACCCGTTCAGGAAAAAGCTGCGCCCCTCCTGGGGTTGCAATTCCTAGTTTGCCTCATGCCGTACAATGCGTTCGCCTGCCCATGGGACATGTACCTACGCTAAACCCCGCACAAAGGGGGAAGTTCCGCTCCCGCCTGCTCCGCTGGTTCCAGCAGCACCAACGGCCATTGCCGTGGCGTAAAGACTGCGATGCCTATCGTGTATGGGTCTCGGAGATCATGCTGCAACAGACCAGAGTCGCTGCCGTTCTGGAGCACTACGGCCGTTTTCTGGAGCGATTCCCGAATGTGCACGCCCTGGCTGCCGCGCCGCTCGAAGAGGTGCTTTCGGCGTGGAGCGGATTGGGCTATTACCGGCGGGCCCGGGGAATCCATGCCGCGGCGCGTGAAATTGTCAGCCACTATGGGGGCGAGTTGCCGCGCACGGCGGCGGGCCTGATTAAGCTGCCCGGCTTCGGGCGCTACACAGCGGCGGCCGTGGCCAGCATTGCCTTCGGCGAGCCATGCGCTGTGCTGGATGGCAATGTGGAACGGGTCCTGCGGCGGCTCCTGGGCGCGGCTAACAACGATTCCGGATGGAGCACCAGCAGCCTGTGGCAGCAGGCGGAGATGCTGCTGAGTCACCGTTCCCCCGGAAACTTTAACCAGGCAATGATGGAGTTGGGAGCGCTGGTTTGCCTGCCCGGAGAGCCGCGCTGCGGAGCCTGTCCGGTAAGCGACTGGTGCGCCACGCGTGGCAGCGGAAAACCGGGACCGCGCACGGAGCGCCGGACGGCGGAAGCAGTGGTGTTAGTGGCACGAAAGAACGGAAGCATTTTTCTTGTGCAGCGGCCGGAGTCGGTTTCCGTGATGCCGGGTTTGTGGGAGCTGCCGCAGCCGCAGAAAGGCTCCGAAGAAAAGCAGCGTCCGCTGATGAAGCTCCGGCACGCAATTATGAATACGGATTACCGTGTGGAAGTTGTCTCCGGGGGCGCGCCCCGGTCTACCAAGGGCCGCTGGGTGGCCGAGAAAGAAGCTTCTCTCTTGCCATTAACGGGATTGACGCGAAAAATCCTGCGGCGGCTGCCCGAGGCCGCCCCCGAATCGAGGAAGAAATAACCATGCAGGCTTTGAACGCGGGAGAAACAGCGCCGGATTTCTCGTTGACGGACTGCTCCGGCCAGAGCTTCACGCTTTCAGAGAAGCTGAAACAGGGCCCGGTGGTGCTCGCGTTTTTCAAGATCTCCTGCCCAACGTGCCAATTTGCATTTCCATGGTTTGACAGAATTTTTCGCGGGCTGGGCGGCCAGGCAACACTAGCGGGTATTTCCCAGAACTCACTGGCGGACACGCGCCTGTTCCTTTCGGAGTTTGATCTCACAATGCCCATGCTGCTGGACGATCCCGCTACCTACGAGGTCTCGAATGCCTATGGGATCACCCATGTCCCCACACTATTTCTGATTTCCACTGCGGGAAGGATTGAACTCAGCAGCGTGGGATGGGCTAGAGCCGATATCGAAGAACTCGCGGTAATGCTCAGGACTTCCCTGCATATTCCGCTGGGCGGGGTATTTGACGACGGCGAAGCGGTGGCTCCGTTTATCAGCGGGTGCGCGTCGTTAAATTAAAAAGGCGAAATTAAAAGGCGAAATTAAAAAGCAAAATTGAAGTTCGAAATTAAAGTGCGAAATTAAAATGTGAAATGCAACCGACGTGCCAAGGCAAGGGGGAGAAGTTCCAATGGCCGATTGTCTATTCTGCTCGATTGTTTCCGGCAAGATTCCGTCCCGCAAGGTTTACGAGGACGATCTCACATTCGCGTTTGAAGATATTGATCCGAAGGCGCCAACGCATATCCTGATCATTCCCAGGAAGCACGTGGCTGGTCTGAAAGAGGCGACGCCCGAAGACAAGGAACTGATTGGACACTGCAATCTGGTAGCTGCCGCAATCGCCCGCGAACGTGGAATCGAAGACGGATACCGGACGGTATTCAATGTTGGGCCAGGTGCGGGACAGTCGGTGTTCCACTTGCACCTGCATCTGCTGGGAGGACGTCCGCTCCACTGGCCGCCGGGATAACTCTCACGAACTAGCTGCTGCAAACCTTACTCGACCGGGACATCCTCTCCGTGGCGGCGCAGCAATTGAGGCAGGTTCTGGGAAAAGCTGGAGCGGGGCAGCACCATGTCGCAGCCTGCCTCTAACGCCTTGAGCTTTAGATCTCCCTGCACGTGGGAAAGGAAACCGATGATCGTGGTTTCCTTTTTCAACTCACGCTTCAGCTTGGGAATGCTCGTGAGCGGCTTGGCGCTCGCGATATTCAGGTCCATGATGATCAGGGACGGGCGTTCCGTTCCGTTCTGCCGCACGCGCTCCAGGATTTCCTTGTCGGTCTTTACAAACTCAACTTTCACATTGAGCTTGCGGGCGGTCTCCTGAATTTTCGCGAGGAAGAAAAGGTCTTCCAGCATGGCGAAGATGCGGGTTGTGGCATTTTCATCACGATCCGGAAGCGGTTCGGGGTCCGGCTGGAGATACTGCTTTCCCATGGAGCGGCCCCCGTTGCCATTGCTGCCTTGCTGGTTGGTCCGGTAACTGTGGTCCATGGGTGCGGTAAAGATGCCGGGTTGGCGGGGCCGTGGTGGACGGCCAGAATCCTGATGCCTGGAAGGTTGGCCCGGCTGACCCGGTCTGCTGCTGCTGCTGCGCCGGTTGCGGCGGCGGCGGCCCTTCCCCCCAGGACCGGAGGGTTGCTTCGGTACAAAATTCATTGATGCTCTCTTCAGTTCCTCATCGCGGCCTAGCAGCAGCTTTGAGGTTGCGTGTGTGGTGTGTCCCCGTTTAACTACGTTCAGGTTTCTAAGGCTTGTGCAGCTCCGTTGGGGTTCTATCTCTGCAACGCACGGCTCCAGAATGGCGGAGCCAGGGTTGGGCTGAAATTCGTGTCCGGTTCACGTCCGCTTAAGCAAAGGAAATTGTCTGCATGCGGACCAGCACGGGAGAAGTGCCGTACGAAAGCCACATTCATGGTATATGGCAACGCTGTGAATAAGCAAGCACGAAGCGGAGATGTTACCCGCGAAATTCCCGTTTGATGAGCAAAAGAGATAAGCCCTATCTCATAAGATTGCCCAATCGCTCTTTTCGTTGCACCCCCACCCGTCTTTTGTGTTTTTACCCTTTATTTATGCGCCTTTGATTGTTTTGCCCGCAACCCTTTCCGGACCACCGGCGGGCGGGATGGATATTGCCGCGAAACTTTCGGTCGCGGAATTGGTTTCAACCATTGCAACCAAATATGGAAGGGTCTGGCATCAAAGTGGAGGCGGCAGAATTTCCGGGAGTGGGATTTTAACTGCAAGGAGGAAACTGAATGAGCGGCTTTCCCAAGCAAGTCTGTGATGTCTGCGGAGCCAGCAAAGTCAAGCAGGCCTCCTGGTTCGTCGCCACTCCGGATGACACCGGGGAGTCCCTTCAGATCTCCCCCTGGAACGAAGCGTTTGGCTCGCGGCAAGAGAACTGGACCCTCTGCGGCCCAGCGCACGTTCAGGAATTTGTGCGCGCATGGCTCGCGGCCTCAAACTCTATGGCCGCAGTGATGAACGGCAGCACACACGGGGATTTCGCGTTGACCTCCAAGCAGGAGACCCAGATGGAGTCCCAGCTTCTCGAGTCACAGACTTTTGATTCTCATCCTGACGGACAAATCAACGAATCCATGCTTCCCAACGTAAAAATCAATGGGAGCAGCCTGAGCAGCGAGTTCGTTCAGGACCGGGAATCGGCGATGCTGATGCTCGACGCCTTCGAAGCGGTGATTGAAAGCTATATCTGCCAGTCGGAGTTTGGCTCCCCGGGGCTTTCTGCCCCAACCTTCGATTCGAATTACGACCAACGGCCTCCTTTCGACGCATAAATTCCTAAAACGAATCCTCCGGCTGATAAACTGAACGCCAAGGCGATGGAGTTCGCCACAACCGCCTCCCAAATACTGCGAGGCTGATGACTCCTACTTAATTCCGCGCCGCGTAGCGGGACAAAGGAGAACTCCACCTTGCAAGACATTCTGCTGATCTCTCTCGGAGCGGTTGCGGGCGCGAACGCGCGATATTTCCTGAGCCGCTGGATTGCGAAAAACTACTCCATTGCCTTCCCTTACGGAACCCTCCTCATCAATGTAACGGGAAGCCTGATCCTGGGCTTTTTCCTGGCCTGGGCCACGGAGCGCGTACTGGCCGATCCGCGTTGGCGGCTGCTTATTGCCGTTGGATTTTGCGGCTCGTATACCACGTTTTCCAGCTATGCGTTCGAGACCATGAGCTACTTCCAGCAGGGACTCTGGCCGCTGATGCTGGTGAATATCTTCGCCAACAACCTGCTGTCGCTGGCTGCCGTCCTGGCCGGAGCGGCGCTCACCCGCGTACTTTAATCAACTCCGCGTGAAATCAAGCGGGTGAACCCCGCTGCGGAAGCTGCGTGACAGGACATTCGCAGCCTAAGCCGGGCGCAGCTTTCCATCCTTCAGCACGTACTGTTGCCCACGCCATTCGATGCGGTGTCCGGCGAAGCTGGCAATCCATATTCCAAGCGCGACGGCATCGCGCAAGGGCAACAGCCACAAATCCCGGACCGACTGTGAGTCGTTCAGAATTTTCGCGGAGACGAACCATGACGCTGCCATGCGAAGCGCAACGGTTACGGCCAAAAGTACCCATGCCCAGGGCGCACCCGCGGAAAATGCCAGCGCAATCACGGCCCAGGGAATTCCATAGGTCACGGCCAATCCGGCATAACCCCAACGCCGGGAGTCGCGGATAGTGCGGGCCCAGCGCATCTGGTGCTCCAAAAACTTCGGGAAATCGTAGGCTGGAAGAAAATCCTGCACCACCACTTCGCTCAACCGGACCTCCATCCCTGAACGGGCAATGCGGCTTCCCAGTTGATAATCGTCGGCGAGGTAGTCGAGGATGGGATGAAATCCTCCGATGGCTTCCAGCGCCTGGCGGGAAAAGACCATGGTCGATCCCAGGCCAAAGGCCATGCCTTCCATCTCCCTGGCAACCAGCACGCCTCCAGCGAAATCGGTGCTGATGCCGAGAGACTCCAGCCGCGATCCCAGAGTTCCGGAAGGGACTCCGCGGTAGAGACAGGTCACCATTCCCACGGCTGGGTCCGCGAGAGGCGCGGAGACTCTTCGCAGATAATCCTCTGGGACCCGGATGTCGCTGTCGTTGACGAGTATGCAGCCATGGCTGGCCAGCGGCAGCATTTGGGCAAGCTTGCTTACCTTCAGATTCGTTCCCAACACCTGCTTGCAGTAAACGATGCGGATCGCCCGCTGAGGAAATTCGGCTTTCAATTGCTCAAGCAAGGGGACGGACGGATCCTCCATGCTGCTCACGCCAAAAATAATTTCGTACTCCGGATAATCCTGCAGGCAGTGGCTGCGAAGGCTTTCATACATGCCCGGATCGACGCCGCGCATCGACTTGAGAATCGACACCGGCGGACAGAACGGCACAGATGGCTCCGGCTGGCGTCCAACATTCCGGGCAAAACGGATTCCCGCCCAAAGCACCGTGATGGAATAGGCACACGCGCACAGGGCGCCGAGCGCCCCAGCAAACTGCACGATTCCATGGCGCAGCAGGTCACTCATAGCGCAGGGCTTCGATGGGGTCCAGATTGGCCGCTTTATATGCGGGATAGATTCCGAAGATCAAGCCCGTTGCGCAGGAGATTGCGAATCCCGTGCCGGTCCAGAACAGAGACATGGTTGCCGGCAGCGAAGGCCAGATGAAGCGGACCAGATAGGTGAGCGCACCTCCGGCCAGCACGCCCAGCGCGCCGCCCAAAGCGGTCAGTATCATGGCCTCCATGGTGAACTGAAACAGGATATCCCCCTTGCGCGCGCCTACGGCCTTGCGGATTCCGATCTCGCGGGTACGCTCCGTAACCGAAACCAGCATGATATTCATGACCCCAACTCCGCCCACGATCAGCCCCACGCTCGACACCGCAAACATGAACACAAAAACAGCGCCCGTCACCTGATTCCAAACCTCGGAGAGCGACTCCTGGGTAAAGATCGCGAAATTGTCGGGCGCACTGGTTGCCACCTTGCGCCTTCTTCGGAGCAGTTCGCGAATTTCGTCGATTGCCTGCGGCATCTCTTCGTGAGAGGTGGCCTTTACGGTGATCCAGTGATCCTTGCGTTCGGGGTGAAGCTTGCGGAAGATGCTCAACGGCATGCGGACAATATTGTCCTCGGGATTCTTGCCGCCGGCAAAAGCACTCTTCACCGGCTGCATCACGCCAATAACCTGGAATGCCTGGCCTTCGATATTTACCTCCTGGCCCACTGGAGAGAGGCTGTCGAACAATATGCTGGCGGTATCCCAGCCGAGAACGATCACAGGAGAGTGATGCTGCTCGTCCACTACATCAAACCAGCGCCCCTCGCTCAACCGAATGTCGTAGACGTTGCGGGCCTCCGTCATATCGCCCTCGAGAATCACGTTCTTGGCCTTGTTGGCGCCGTGTTTTACGACAAAGGCTCCGCTTCCGAACTGAGGCACGAAATGGCGTATTCCCGCCGTGACGCGCAAGACATGCGGCAGATTGGCGATGGCTTCGGCGTCTTCCCGCGTAAGCTCCTTGCGGCTTCGCATCTCTTCCGTGGGATGGCCGAGGACGATGGGCTCCATGTGGTAGGCAATAATCAAATTGGAGCCCATCGACTGGATCGCCCCGGTAACGTTTGAGTTTAATCCGCGAACCACCGACGAGATTCCGATCACGACCGCCACGCCGATAATCACCCCAAGAATGGTGAGCCCGGAGCGGAGCTTGTTCTTGAGTATGGTCTCAAGCGCCATGCGCACCACCTCAGCGTGATCGCGTTTGGAAAGTTCCGCCATGCGGCTTGCTTGGTCCTCCCGTCAGCAGTTCAGAGTTTCAGGTCACAACTCAGTTTCAGGGTCACAACTCAAAGCGCAGCGCCTGTATGGGGTCCATGGAAGCGGCCTTCCGTGCCGGATAGACTCCGAAAAAAATCCCCACCGCCGCGGAAACGATCAGGCCCGCGGCGATTGCCCACAGCTCAATCACCGAGGGCATGCCCACCAGCGCGGTGACGGTCTTGGCTACAATCACCCCGAGCAGTATCCCGAGAATGCCGCCCACCATTGCCATGGTGCCGGATTCGATCAGGAATTGCCGCATCAGATCGGTGCGGCGGGCGCCCATCGCCTTGCGAATCCCGATCTCGCGGGTGCGCTCCGTAACCGAGACCAGCATGATGTTCATAATGACGATGCCGCCAACAATCAGCGATATGGCCGCAATGGCGATCATGGCGATAAAGAAGCTGCCGCTGATGTTCGACCAGATGCCAAGAAACGAGGCGTTGGTTTCGGTCACAAAGCTGTCAGGCTGTCCGGGAAGATCGTGCCTTCGCGAGCGCAGAACGGCGCGTGCTTCGTCCATGGCGTTATCCAGATCCTGCCCCACATTGCCGGCTTTGCCATAGATGCGGATGCTGGTGTGAGCGCCATAGACCCGCTGATAGGTGGAGATCGGGATAATGGCGTAGTTATCCTGGCTCTGGCCCAGCGTCTTGCCCTGCTTCTTACCCAGACCAATCACGCGATACGACTCGCCATCGACCCGCAGCTCCTTGCCGATGGGGTCGATGCCGGGCATCAGGTTTTCCAGAATATCGTTGCCGATGACCACCACATGCGCAGAGTTTTCGACATCGTTGGGATTAATGGCGCGTCCGGAAACGAGGTCCAGATCCATGATCGGTCCCATGCTGGCTGTAATGCCGCGCACCGAGGTGTCGCTGGTGGACTGTTCGGAGTAGCGGACGCGTCCGCTGGAATTGGAGAGCGAAGCTCCCACGTAGCGGCAGTGGCGGCAGGATTCCAGCACCGCCTGGTAGTCGTCCATGTTGAGGTCTTTGCGCTTTTGCCCTTCGAGATACTGGTCGATGTTGGTGACGACAGACGATGATTTGCCGGCGATGAAGACATCGGCCCCGAGGCGGAAGATTTTTTCCGCGACGTAGGCGTTGATGCCGTTGACGAACGTAACCACGGCGATGACCGCGGCCGCGCCGATCACCACACCCAGCAGGGTAAGCACCGAGCGCAGCTTGTTGGCCCACAGGGAGTGCAGCGCCAGCCGGATTGCCTCAAGTGTGCTCATGTTCTATGTGATGCCGGTGCAGGATCGCCATCCTGGCCGCCCGGTTTCATGCTCCCTTTCATTCTACCGGTGCGAAGGGCGTGCCGCCGGGACTCTGCACGTCATCTATAATTGAGGCGTTGGCAGCTGGACCGGACGGTCGCTGTTGCAGCGGGGGTCACCCCTTCTGCGAGAGAGGAAAGTCCGAACTCCACAGAGCGGCGTGCCGGATAACGTCCGGGCGCCCGGTTTCAAGGCCGGGTGACGGCAAGTGCAACAGAGAACATACCGCCATCGCCTTCGGGCGGTGGTAAGGGTGAAAAGGTGCGGTAAGAGCGCACCGCTCATTCAGTAATGGATGAGGCAAGGTAAACCCCACGCGGAGCAAGACCAAATAGGGAGGAAGTCTCCTCGGTTTCGAGGGGACGCGAACCGGCTCGGCTCGCCAAACCTCCGGGTAGGTCGCTGGAGCGTCGCAGTAATGCGCCGCCTAGAGGAATGACCGTCCTGCCGGGCTTCGGTCTGGCAGACAGAATTCGGCTTACAGGTCCGGCTGCCAATAAGTTTTACCAATCCCGCCTGATCAATTCGGGAAAGCGGCTGTCTTTCATAAGAGCCCAACTTTCAGAAGAGTCCCAAGCGCTTCGCGAAACTCGTTCGGAGCTGTTGCCAGCGAAACGACGAGCGGCTGGCCCAGGAAGCCGATTCAAGCTCCGCGAGGTAGGAATAGGCTACCGGCACCACCAGCAGAGTAAGCATGAGGCAGAGGGTTTGACCGCCGATGATGGTCACGCCTATGGAGGCCCGCTGCTCCGATCCCGCGCCCACCCCGATCGCCACCGGAATCAATCCAGCGATGATGGAAAAGTGGTCATCAGAATGGGGCGCAGGCGGACACGGTTGGCTTCGATCAGTGCTTGCCGCAGCGGCATGCCTTCGCTGCGCAGACGGTTGGTGTAGTCAACCTGAAGAATCCCGTTCTTCTTGACGATCCCCAGCAGCAGGAATACCCCGAGGGAGCTCCACAGACTGAGGGCGCGGCCTGTAATCCACAGCGAAAACAGGGCAAACGGGATGCTGAGCGGCAGCGTCAGCATGATGATGAAAGGGTAGGAAAAACTCTCGAACTGGGCGGCCAGCACCATGTACATGAAAATGGATGCCAGCAGCATCGCCAGCAAAAGGTTGGTTGTGGTTTCGTCAAGGATGCGCACCTGGCCGGAAAAACGATAGGAATATCCGGGAGGCAGGCGCAGGTTCGCCAAGGTACGGCGGGTGGCATCTGCCGCGGCGCCAAGAGAGTGGCCCTGACTGACAATGGCTCCCACCGTTACCTGAAAGTCGCGGTTATACCTGTAAAGGCTCTGCGGGCCGAAGCCGCGCTTAATTTCGGAGATATTATCCAGACGCACCTGACCGTTTTTGGAGGAAGGCACCATCAGAGCCCCGAGCACATCTGGATTGTCCCGCTGCGCGGGCTGTAGCTGCATGGTGACGGGATACTGCTCTGAGCCTTCCTTGTAGGTGGATATCTCGTCCTGGCCCGAAAACAGCAGCCGGATGGTGGAGCCGATATCCGACATGCGGACGCCCAGGTCGGCGGCGCGCTGACGGTCCACATGCACCTGCAACTCGGGAGTGTTGAGCCGCAGGTTGGGCCTCACGTCGGACATCGATGGTTCCTTGCGCATCTCAGCCGCTGCGCGCTGGCCGATTTCCGAAAGCTTCGCCAGGTCCGGCCCGCGTATTACAGCCAATATGGGCGCATTTTCGCCCCCGCCCAGCACGGAAGGCAATAACACCAGGTAGGCTACATTCCGGTAGTTGCTCAGGATTTTGCGTACGTCGAGAGCAATTTCGGCGCTCGACCGGTGGCGGTTGGAACGGTCCACCAGGCGGATGTAGAGATGG
>DASZRZ010000023.1:0-3902 GCA_035548935.1 Terriglobales bacterium | reverse complement strand
TCGCCGACCTGCGAGTGAATGGCGTAGGCGAAGTCGATGGGCGTTGCCTCCCGGGGGAGAACCACCACCTTGCCCTTGGGGGTGAAGGTATAAACCTCTTCCGGATAAAGATCGACCTTGAGAGTGGAGAGGAACTCGCTGGGATCGGAAATATCGCGCTGCGTATCCATCAGTTGGCGCAGCCAGGTCAGCTTCTGTTCGTCGCGGGCAGAGACGGGGCCGTCTTTGTACTTCCAGTGCGCGGCAATGCCCTCCTCCGCCATCTTGTGCATTTCCTCGGTACGAATCTGCACTTCAAAAGGAGTGCCATCATCCGCGATGACCGAGGTATGCAGCGACTGGTAGAAATTCGGACGCGGCATCGCAATGTGGTCCTTGATACGGCCGGGCACGGGCCGCCAAAGGTTGTGCATGATGCCGAGAGTGCCGTAGCAATCCTGGATGGAGGTGGTAATCACGCGCACCGCAAGCAGGTCGTAGACCTGGTCCACATTGATGCGCTGCCGCTGGAGCTTCAGGTAAATGCTATAAAGCCGCTTCAGGCGGCTTTCGACCCGGGCCTGGATGCCGGCGGCCTTCAGCTTCTCCCGGATGATGCTTTCGATCTGCGAGAGAAACTGTTCGCCCTTCTTCCTCCGTGCCTCCACGGCATCGCGTACCTGCTGGTAGGCGATGGGCTCCACGTAGGGGAAGGCGAGGTCCTCCAGTTCACCGCGAATTTTGCCCATGCCGAGCCGGTGAGCGATGGGCGCGTAAATTTCCAGGGTCTCTTTGGCGATCTGGCGCTGCCGTTCGGCGGGAAGGTGCCCCAGCGTACGCATGTTGTGAAGCCGGTCGGCAAGCTTGATGAGCACGACACGAATGTCGTCCACCATGGCCAGCATCATCTTGCGAAGATTCTCCGCCTGGCGCTCTTCCCGGGTGGCAAAGTTGATTTTGCTGATGTTCGTCACGCCCTGCACGATGTTGGCGACCTGCTCGCCAAACTCGCTCTTGATCTCGTCCACGGTAAGCGTCGTATCTTCGACGGCATCGTGCAAAAGACCGGCGGCAATGGCCACCGGATCCAGCCGTATCTCCGCCAGCACGGACGCCACCGCCAGGGGATGCACCAGATAGGGCTCACCCGAGGCTCGCACCTGGCCCCGATGATGGCGGAGGGAAAACTCGTACGCCTTGCGGATGATGGCCAGATCGTCGTTGGGGCGATAGGCCTCCACCTGCTTGATCAAGTCCCTGAAGCGGGTAATCCGCAGGACGTTGGTCGCGATTTGTTGTCTTAGAGTCCCCACCAATCACCGAGGCCGAATCGCTGATCGCGCGCTGCCACCCGTCAGCGATCATGGCGGAACCTAAGGCCAGATTCCACAATTAGATTATAGGCCAGAGGCCTTTCCCGTTCGTGCGCCCGGAACTTGCACAGGCGGAAGCACTTCTGCTTCATTCACCGGGCTCCATCTTTTGCCCGGCGGCGGCGGAAAGCACTTGGCATTCCTGAGGCGGATGTTACTTTCGGTGCGAGGCCCCCAGGGGTAGGATGTTGTACCCTGAGGGCCGACGGAGCCTCCATGAGATACCTACTGATCGCTTTAGCGGTAGCCGGAATGATCGTTTCCAGCCTTGCCCTGCGGGAGCACTATCGCACGGAGACATCGCCTTGCAGCATCAACGCCAAGTGGGATTGCGGCATCGTGAACAAGAGCGTCTATGCCGTGTTTATGGGAGTGCCCGTGGCGGTGATCGGAATTGCGGGTTATCTGATGATCGGCTTTCTGGCGTGGCGGCGCATGTACCGGCTTCTTTTGGCGGCCGTGCTCGCAGCCCTTGGCTTCTCTCTCTACCTCACTCATATCGAAGCGACGATATTAGAGGTCTGGTGCATTTACTGCGTAATGTCCCTGTGCATTATTTCGCTTTTAAACCTGCTGGTGATGGGAACGGTGATCGCCCAACGATTCACAAAGTCCGCGCTCGCGCAGGCTCCGTCGCAATAGCAGCGCGCGGGATTATCCAGCTAGTAAAATGTGCATTCCTTAAGGAGATGGAATGCCGACCTTGATAGACAAGCCTACCCGCATCGCGCCTGCGGGAAACAAGCCCAAGCTGATCGACGAATACGTTGGCCGGGTAAACTCCGGAAGCGCCGACATAAGCGTGGCCCACATGCACAGCCCCGCCGGCTGGGTTGAGCCCGGGCAAACCCCGCAATTTGACGAGTACACGCTGGTGTTGCGCGGCCTGCTGCGCGTCCGCCACAAGGATGGCGAAATGGACGTGCGCGGAGGCCAGGCGGTTCTGGCCCGGCGTGGGGAGTGGGTACAATACGCGACGCCCGAGGCCGAAGGCGCCGAGTACATCGCCATCTGCCTGCCCGCGTTTTCCATGGAAGGGGTACACCGGGACGAAACCTAAGCCGCCCCGGCAGCTTGAAACCGCAATGCCGATCTATTCGCCGGATTCCACTGCAACCGATGCGCTTGTCTGCGGCAAAATTCCGGGAAGCGAACTACCGGCAAACGATGGTTCGAGCAGCGGCATTCCCCTGCGGAGCACATGGTCGAGCCAGGCTCCCGCAGCCTGTGAAGTCAATACGGCTGTGATTACCAGCGTGGTGTAAAAAACGGAGCTGATGATGCCGGCGTCGTAGGCAACCGAGGCAATCACGATTCCGGGACCCCCTCGCGCATTCGTGGCAATCGCAAGATTCACCGTATCGAGCCCGCGAAAACCCGCAAGTCGCGCCCCCAGCCCAGCCGACGCCATCTTCAACGCCGACGAACCCAGCAGAAATACCAGAAGAAGCTTCCATGAGAAGCCGTGCGAGAGATCCAGCCGGTAGCCCACCACGGCGAAGTAAATCGGGATAAACAGAGCGTACGAGGTTCGCGAGAGCGCCTCGACCGCCTCACGGAACAGTTCGGGCTCGCAGGCAATGGCAAACCCCGCCAGAAAGGCGGCAAATACCATGCTGACTTGCATGGCCGCCGCCAGAGAGGTATAGGCAAAAAGAACCACCACAACATAACCAAGCGGGGAGGCGGCAAACAGAAAGTTGTTCCGGTGATAATGAATCCAGCGTAAAACCGGCGGCGCGATCAGAAGCCCCACAAGGAAGTACAGCACCGTGCCAAGAACATGCGCCCCAATCTGCGTAACGCTCACCACCGCGGCGCCTGCCAGCGACGTGGCAACGGCCAGCACTCCCCAAAGCGCCAGATCTTCCAGCACCGCCGCTCCCAGCACAACCCGCGCAAAGCGTGTATGAAGAATCTTCAGGTCATGGAAGATGCGGGAGATCACTGGAATGGAGGTAACAGCCGCGGCGATGCTGACGATGAGCGCCAGGGCAGCCTCGCTTTGGGCCTTGCCCATAAATGCGCCCATGGGCAGATGGGGAGAAGCCGCCATCACGATCAGAAATGGCACCGCCGTGCCCACTAGAGCGATCCACATGGCCGGACGCCGGTCGCTGGCGCCAAACAGGCGGCGCGCCTCGGCCCCGGAGAGAAACATCAGCAGCAACAATCCAAGGTTGTAAAGGACTTTGAGCGCCACATCCACAGGGCCACTGGCACTCCACAGATGGCCGTGAGCGGCCATGCGCCCCAGCAGCGAGGGCCCGATCAGCACTCCGGCGAGAATTTCCCCGATGACCCTGGGCTGCCGCAGGCGAGTGAAAAGATGCCCCAGCAGGTGCGCCATCCCCACCAGCAGGAGCAACAATAAGGTTAATTTTCCGAATTCGGCTTCCGACATGGCTCTTCCATCGTTTGGATGAAGAGGGACACGCTGCTGTTGTTCGGACGCTGACTGGAAAATGCGTAAAATTGAAGCGGCAAACAAGGCCTTCCGCCTCTCTGGGAGAGGATTCTCCACAGGCATCCACAGCAGTTCCATCTTGC
>DASZRZ010000022.1:0-4546 GCA_035548935.1 Terriglobales bacterium | reverse complement strand
TGCCCGCGACCGCCTTCTACCGGCTGGCCGCCTGCGCGAGCCGCTATCCTCCCTCGCCCGTGCCGATGTTCTGGTCTTCACCGCTGGAGCTGACGCATCCCAGATTCCTGCCGTTCAAGGCAAACCAATCTGGCGCGCCCGGCGTGGAATCCTGCCCCGCAACCTGCCGCCACATCCGGTGGCCTTCTGCGGAATCGCGCGTCCAAAAAATTTCTTCGCTCAACTTCGCACCGCTGGAGTCGAAACCTCTGCCGAGGCCGTATTCCGCGATCACCATGCCTATAACGACAATGACGTTCGCGAACTGCTGCGGCTGCGCGATCAGTCGGGCGGCGGCGGATTCGTCACCACGGAAAAAGACGCCATCAATCTTGGCCCCATGCTTGAGCAGCTCAAACCGCTCTCGGTGGTTCCCGTGCAGATGCGCCTGGAGAATGCCGCCGAAGCGCTCGGTGCCATGCTGGATACCCTTGCGCGCCGGGGCAAGCCGGTTGCGTGAGAGAATCAGCTTCGTGTTTTTGAGGACCGGTCTGTGAACCTGAAGGGCTCTGAATACGATCAGTTGAGCGCGATCGTCGAAAAATTCCCCCGCACCACCGTCACCGTTCTCGGCGACATGGTGGCGGATGAATTCGTCTTTGGAGAAATTTCCCGCGTCTCCCGCGAAGCGCCTGTCCTGATTCTGAAACATCGCGAGCGCACCGTGGTTCCCGGCGGCGGAGCCAATGCCGTCTACAACCTCGCCACCCTGGGCGTGCGCGTGTTGCCCGTCGGCTGGGTTGGCGCGGATGAACCCGGACGCCTGCTCCTGGAGCGCTTTCGCGAAAAACGAATCTCCACACAGGGAATTCTCCGGCTCAAGGACGAACGCACCGTCACCAAGACCCGCATCCTCGCCGGCATGACCCACACCAGCCGCCAGCAGGTTGTCCGCATCGACCGCGAACCTGCCGCCGAACTCGCCCTCCGCCACTCCCGCCAGCTTGCATCGCTGGCATTGCAGCAGCTTCGCCGCTCCAACGGCCTGCTCATCTCCGACTATGGATATGGCAGCGCCACGCCCGAACTGTTTGCCCGCATATTCAAGACCGGACGCACCACCGGCGTTCCGGTTACCCTCGATTCCCGCTACCGCATGTTGAGCTATTCCGGCGTGACCTCGGCCACCCCCAATGAACCTGAGGTCGAAGAGGCGCTGCGATTCCCCATTGAAAACGACCCCTCGCGCCTCGCACAGGCTGGCCGCCGCCTCCTCAGGCGCATGCAGCTGGAATCCCTGGTCATCACTCGCGGACGCCACGGCATGGTGGTCTTTACCCGCGGCGCCGAACCTGTCGAGATTCCTGTCTTTGGCTCCGATCAGGTGGCAGACGTCACCGGCGCTGGCGATACCGTCATTGCGGCATTTACCGCCGCCCTCGCCGCCGGAGCCGGCCCCGCATCCGCCGCCCGCATTGCAAACTATGCCGGCGGAATCGTGGTGATGAAACGTGGCACAGCCACCGTCAGCCGCGACGAATTACTCGCCGCCATGAAGTCCGATGCCAGCAAGGGAGCCCGATGACCTCTCCCCTGAAGCCGAAGGTGCTATCGCGAGCGCAATTGCGCCAGCAGGTGCTGCACTGGCGCGAAGCCGGTGAACGCATCGTGCTCACCAATGGATGCTTCGATCTGCTGCATGTAGGCCATATCCGCTACCTCCACGCCGCCAAATCGCTGGGCGGAAAACTCGTGGTTGGCATCAATGGCGATGGCAGCGTGCAGGCCCTTAAAGGCGCGGGCCGCCCGCTGATGCCCGCCGCCGAGCGCGCCGAAATCCTCGCCGCCCTGCAAGACGTGGACGCCATCGTCGTCTTCGACGAACCCGACGTGCAAACTCTCATCCGCGAAATCCGCCCTGACGTCCACGCCAAGGGCACCGACTACACGGTGGAATCCGTACCCGAGCGCCGCGTGGTTGAGGAGTGTGGCGGGCGCGTGGCCATCGTGGGCGATCCCAAGGATCACTCGACGACCACATTTTTAGAGCGGTTGCGCCTGCCATGAATCTTCCGGAGTGGCATTGAGCGTGGCTCTCCCGATTGATCGCGACGCCTTCGCGGCGGCCCCATCTCCCCGTCGCATCCTCATTGTTCGTTTGGGGGCCATGGGGGATGTCCTCCACGCTTTACCCGCGGTGGCTGCACTCCGCCATGCTTTCCCCCGAGCGCGCATCGGCTGGATCATCGAACGCCGCTGGCAATCTCTACTGGCCGCGGAATCGCCGGGTCGTACTCCGGATTACACGGAAGATTGTGCTCACCTCTCACCGGCGCGCCCTCTGGTGGATTGCATACATCCCGTCGATACCCGGCTCTGGCGCTCCGCTCCTTTCACGCGGAAGACGCTGCACGAGTTGAAGAGGGCCTTCTCCAATATGCGCTCGCTTCACTATGAGGTTGCACTCGACTTTCAGGGCGCCCTCAAGTCGGCGCTGGCCGGCCTTCTCTCTGGCGCCTCCGAACTTACCGGCTTCGCCCGCCCGCGAGAAGCGCCCGCCAGCATTCTGTACACCCGGAGAATCATCGCCTCCGGCACTCACGTGATCGATCAGAATCTTTCTTTGGCTGCGGCGCTCACGGGTCTGCCATCTTCCGGCATCGAATTTCCTCTTCCCTATGACCCTGCTGCCGAACACCATTGCGAAAGCGAACTGGCACGACTGGGAATCGATCAGTTCGCGATTCTCACCCCCGGCGCCGGATGGGGGACAAAGCAATGGCCCGCTGCTCGTTATGGAGAACTGGCAACCAGCCTGGGAAAGCTGGGCTTGCGGTCCTTGATCAACGCCGCTCCGGGGGAGGAATCCCTGGCCGCTACCGTTGTCGAACACAGTAAAGGCACCGCTGTCGCCCTGGCCTGCTCTCTGCCCCATCTCATCGCCTTCACCCGCCGCGCCCGCCTCTTTATAGGAGGAGATACCGGCCCCATGCACCTAGCAGCGGCGCTCAAGGTTCCGGTCGTAGCCCTCTTCGGACCGACCGATCCCTCGCGCAACGGACCGTATGCCGCCAATTGCGTGGTGATCCGCGATCCGCGCAGCATAACTTCTTACTCGCACGGAAATGCCGCCGACCCGGGATTGTCCGCCATCGAAAGCTCTCAGGTAATCGCCGCCGCAACCAATCTCCTAGGCGGCACAGGGAAAAAACATGAGTAACTGGTCGCACATCGCGCGGCGCGTACGCGTTCCCATGGGATTCGTCACCGCTGCCCTTTACATCTGGCTGGCTCGGCCCACCGGGCCCTCAATCTCGATGGGCGCAGCCGTGGCCCTGTTGGGAGTAGGCCTTCGCGCCCTGGCCTCGGGACACATCACCAAGAACTCCGCGCTCACCACCACCGGACCCTACGCCGCCACCCGCAATCCTCTCTACCTCGGCTCGATCATTATCGCCATCGGATTTGCCATCGCCGCCCGCAGCCTTTGGGTTCCCGCCGTTCTGGCGGCGCTGTTTCTCGTCATCTATCTTCCCGTAATTCGCTCGGAAGAAGCCTTCCTCCGCTCTGCATTCATTGAGTTCGATGACTACTCGCGCCGCGTTCCCCGCTTTTTGCCACGCCTCGCCGCGCTTCCCCGGGTGGCCGAAGGATTTTCTTCCGAACGCTACTGGCGGCATCGCGAGTACAATGCTTTCCTTGGAACGGCAGCCATGCTTGCTGTCCTTATAGTCAAACTGCTTGTGCTCCGGGACTGAAACAAAGAGCTGTTATTTTCGTATTTGCTGCTGCGCTTCCGCTATCGAATGATTCAATCTCTGCTCAGGTCTTTCAGAACGGTGCTCGCCCAGCCGCTGCTCTTCCTGCTGCTGGCCCTCTCTTCCCCTGCGCAGCAGCAGTGGCCTGCGCCCGTTCGCACCGAAGGAAGCGTGGCCGGTCCCGTCTCCCGGATTCTTCCTCCCGCCTCTTTCACCGCCCCCCTCAATCAGAACCTTGTCTACGAAGTGGAGTGGCGGCTGTGGACCGCGGGCACCGCCACCTTAAGCCTCGCAACGGATGGCCCTCTGGTACGCGCATCCGCGACCGCCAACTCTTCCGGAGCCGTCTCCGTGCTCTACCCCGTGCATGACCGCTTTCAGTCCGCCTTCAACCCGCACACTTTTTGTTCGCAGAATCTTTCCAAGCATACGGAAGAGGGCTTCCGCTCGCGCGAAACGCTGATTGCCTTCAACTATTCCCGCCGCCGTGCCGTTCTCGATGAAACCAACCTCAAGAACGGCCAGGGCAAGCATCAGGAAAAAGACATTCCGCCGTGCGTCACCGATGTGATCTCCGGAATCTTCTACATCGCATCGCTTCCCCTTCTGCTCAATACCCCCTCCACCTTCCCCCTCAACGATGGCGGAGATACCGTGGACGTCACCGTGACCGCCGAGGCCCGGGAAACCGTCACCACCCCGGCGGGAACCTATAAGACCCTCCGCGTCTCCCCCCAGGCCACCTCCGGCCCGGTCAAGGACAAGGGACAGATCTGGATCTGGTACACCGACGATGCCACTCGCATCCC
>DASZRZ010000021.1:0-1939 GCA_035548935.1 Terriglobales bacterium | reverse complement strand
CGATGTTGGTGTTCGGGCTGGAAGCATAACGTGATCAGAAAGCAGTTTCAAGTTTCGAGTTGCACTCCGCCGTGCCCGCCCATCACCTTGGTGGAGAGTTTCGAGCCCTTCTAACTCATTCACACCCTCATTCACACCTGCAAACCTGCTGTGGCCTTAATGCTGGTGAGAACGGTACATACCGCAAGAATTCCATTGTTTCTCCTTAACAATTTAGCCATAATCATTCCGCTCTGGTGGTCAAGCGTGCGTTTCGTACCCGGCGGGGGTCAGCTCCGGCGGGATTGGTGTCTGCGGTGTATTTGCGGGCTCTTCGAAGCGCAGTAATGCAAATGGGCTTTCTTGCTCAAGCATTTACCCCAACAAAAAACCGGCGTTTGAACGAGTTGATCGGTTTTCTGTTGCTGGTCTCCGCGCTCCTCCTTTTTCTCGCGTTGTCCTCCTATTCCCCGGCTGACGCTTCTTTTAATACCGCGGCCGCTGTCTATGGCCGCGGGGCCGCCCACAACTGGGTGGGAGTCGTGGGAGCATACGGAAGCGATCTTCTGCTTCAATTTCAGGGAATCACGGCCTTTCTGCTGCCGGTATTTATCGCGCTCCTCGGGGTGCGCTGGCTGCGATCCCGCCCCGTGGACGCCTGGATCGCAAAGTCGCTGGGCTGCTTCGCCCTGCTGACTTTCTCGCCGGTCCTGCTGGGTCTGTTTCCATGGCATTGGCGCTGGATGGGCTTTATCCCCGTCGAAGGGCTTGTAGGCCGCATCCTCAGCGACGTACTGGTCCGGTATCTGAACGTTCCGGGCGCTTATCTGGTAACCCTCAGCGCATTGGCGGTCGCTCTCTTCCTTTGCACTACGTTTTCTTTCAGCCACCTGCAGCTCTGGGCAAATACCCGCTTCTCTTTCATGGTCGCCCTATGGCAGCGTTTTCAGGATTGGCGTGCGGCAAGGGAGCGGGCGCGAGATCAAAAAGAGTTGCAGAAGAAACGGGCGGCACGGCCAGCAATGGCTAAGAAATCCTCACCGGATGCCATTGGGGCAGACCCTCTCGAAGAAGAGGTTCAGAAACCACTATTCGTGGAACGCAGAGCGGATACGCCCGCCGAACCCGGAAGAACCGGAATCGAAAAGGCTCTACTCGAACTCGAAGAAGGAGAAGAAGAGGACGAAGCTCCCGAGGCCAGTTTCGCTTCCGAGCCCGAGGTCACGACCCGTGCCGACATCCATCAGCAGGCCAAAACCACCCTGCCGCGCATTGCCGGGGGATTCAAGCTGCCCTCCAGCGCCCTGCTGCAAAGGCCCGACGGTCACAATGTAATCGATGAAGACGAACTGAAGAATCTGGCTGCGCTGCTGGTCAGCAAATGCGCGGAATTTGGCGTCCATGGAACCGTCACCCAGATCAATCCGGGGCCGGTGGTCACCACCTTCGAGTTCAAGCCCGAAGCGGGCGTCAAATACAGCCGGATTACCGGTCTTACCGACGATCTCTGCCTGGGGCTTCGCGCTGAAAGTATCCTAATCGAGCGCATGGCCGGCAAGTCCACGGTTGGAATTCAGGTTCCGAATCGTGAGCGCGAGACAATCTGGCTGCGCGAGGTAGTGGAGTCGCAGGAGTTCATCGGCTCGCGCTCCAAGCTCATGCTGGCGCTTGGCAAGGACATTAACGGACGAATCACGGTCGCCGACCTGGCATCCATGCCACACCTGCTGATCGCGGGCTCCACCGGCGCCGGCAAGAGCGTCGCGCTGAACGCGATGATCATGTCGCTGC
The DNA here is from genome assembly GCA_035548935.1 of Terriglobales bacterium. GTDB lineage: Bacteria > Acidobacteriota > Terriglobia > Terriglobales > Acidobacteriaceae > DASZRZ01. Next base: position 169 of record DASZRZ010000021.1, on the reverse strand, counting down.
TCTACAAGGCCACGCCCGATCTGGTGCGGCTGATCCTTGTTGATCCCAAGCGGCTGGAGTTGGGCGTTTACGAGGGGGTGCCGCATCTCTACACCCCGATCATCACCGAACCCAAGCTGGCGGCCAATGCCCTTCGCAATGCGGTTCGCGAAATGGAGCGCCGCCTTAA
>DASZRZ010000020.1:0-12064 GCA_035548935.1 Terriglobales bacterium | reverse complement strand
CCTTTCCGGGCCGCTCTCCGTCCTGCTTGGTTATCGGTGAACGTCATAGCTGGTTTGGACTGAGCAAGAAAACTGACTAGTGTAACACAGCAACAAAGAAGCCGGAAGAGCTCCGCGAAGGGGACCAACAAATTTCATTAAACTTTAAAAAAGTGAACTGTAAGAAAGGAACTGTAAAGTTTTTCAGCGGAAATACAACTGGCAACTTCACCCACCACAACCGGATGTCGCGGCCTCGCCGGAACTTAGCAGAAAAAAGCTCTGTCGCAGCCTAGGGTTATCGAATAGAAATTATCGAATCGAAAGCACAGAAATCCCCCCGCCTTGCTCCCATGCTACCAGCGCCTTCCCCTGGGAAAGACCGGTCACGCTGGGCACGGAGGCCTCGCCGGAAAGTGTCCGCACCTCTGAATCCCGGCTCTCGCTCCGGTTGTTTTCACTCCACTTATTAAAGACCTGCGACTTAAGCTCCGTGCCCTGTACCCACACGGCAAAAATTTTTCCTCCACCCGCTGCCAGCGCCACATCCCGCCCGCTGCCCAGGCGCGACTCAGGCTGCCCCGGCTCAGCAAGAAATATGTCCTCGCCACGCCGCCACGCGGTTACGGTGCGGCCATTCACCTGACTCATTCCCCCGCCATCCATGGGGCAGGCGTCGATCTTCCATGTTCCCATTCCAAGTTTCACCGCTGGATTGAAATGCTTCGAATCGGCTGCTCGCGAAAGGTAAAGATCGCGGGTGCCCTCCAGCGCATTCCTCCACATCACCTCCACCGAACCCTCCTCGGAAAACGCGGCAGATGGGCTACAGCATTGGCAAATGGTGCCGCCAGGGGATGCATAAATCAGAATATTCTTCGACCACGTTGCGCCCGAATCCCTGGACGACGCCCCATAAAGACGGGTGGCCCCGCTGCGCAGATCAAGCCATGCGGCGAACATCTGCTTCCCCGGCCCCGCCACCAGCGTGTGCAAACCTTCCCGGGCGGAAGTGGCAACATCATTGATGCGCACCGGTTTCGTCCACGACTTGCCGCCATCCATCGAACGCCATGTAAACAGGTCTCCATCGGAGGGCAGTCCGTGGGAGTGCGGACCCTTCGCTTCGGTATCGCCAACCACCGCGGTAACCACGATTGTTCCACCGGAAAAAGCCACGTGAGGACCCCGGTGGCGGCTGAGCGGCAATACCGGGCCTTCCGCCACCTGTACCGGGGTTGAAAAAGTTGCGCCGTCATCCACCGACGTCGCTACGAGGATGCTCTTTCCCGACCCGAACGCCAGGGCTACACGATTTCCCGAGCTCGCAAGCTGGGGAGCCCGGAAAGATTCTGCCGGAGATCGAGGTCGCAGCTGCATCGAGCCCGGCTTGGCAGGCTCTGCCAGTTGCACGTTATAGAGCCGGAAGGTTCCCTTGTATACGGTGGCCCGGATTGAGTCTCCCACCTTGATCGACTTGAGAACCTCCGGATTATCCACCGGGTAGGTCATCGTCATGGCATCCATGAACCCCGGAACGTCCCGATGATTCACCTTGAGGGTCTGCGCCGATTCATCCACGCCTTCAACAATGCCGCTTAAGGCGAGCCCCTCGGATTTTGATTTGCAGGCAAGAAGGGCTCCCGCCAGCAGAATCGCCATGGCGAATACTGCGGCGGGAGCTCGAGGTTTCCAGTTTCCACTCACGGCAATTACTTCCTTGGAATGAACGTTGGCGGACCCGTGGATAGGCTCACGGCCGGTATGGGCGCGCCAACATAAAGCCACGGGCTGCACGTAGATGCAGCGCGTGGATGAAGAAACGAATCATGGCGCAGGGGTTTCGAATGCGTGGGGAATTGTACGCCAATAAAAAGTCCTCTGCCAGCGTCCTGGCAGGGTCAGCGGGAATTCCACCCCCGCCCGGCAATAAAGCGAATAGGCTGGTTGAGCGCGCAATTTCCCTGTGCTAGATTCTTGCGGCTTGAAAGCTGTGGATTTCGCCCTTCTCCTATTCCGCCGGGCGGACTGCAATCTGCTGGATTGCAGGAACCGGGGGTGGTGCTTGCGGGTGGACTCGATATTCGATGCTGCTCCGCGGGCTCTGCCGGAATTGGCGCCAGAGGCCTTGGTAAGGAGTGTGCATCGGTGAAAATCTTCGAAGGCAACAGCATTCGCAACGTTGCGGTTGTGGGACACGGTCATACCGGAAAGACCCAGTTGGTTTCGGCCATGCTCTTCTGCGCCGGATCCACGCCGCGATTGGGCCTGGTGGACGATGGCTCCACCATCACCGATTACGAGGAAGAGTCCGTTGCGCGAAAGATGACGCTCTCCGCCTCGGTGGCTCACGCCGAGTGGAACAAGACCCGCATCAACTTCCTCGATACCCCCGGTTTCAACCTGTTCGCTCATGAAGCCCGTCTGGCGCTTCCGGCGGTGGAATCCGTTCTGGTAGTGGTGGATGGGGCCAGCGGCGTGGAAGTTGTCACTCAGAAGGTCTGGGGCTACGCCGAGGAAGTGGGACTTCCCCGTGTCCTGGTTGCCAGCCGCATGGACCGCGACCGGGCCGACGCTAACCGCCTTCTGGAATCGTTGACGGCTGCCTTTGGACGCAACGTCGTTCCAGTTCAGCTTCCCATTGGAAGCGAGAAGGGTCTCACCGGCGTGGTGGATGCCGTCCACCTGAAGGCCTATGCCTATGAAGTTGGCGGCAACGGCCAGGCCAGGGAAATCGCTATCCCCGAGGCGCTTGCCGGGGCCGCCCAGGCCGCACACGAAAAGGTGGTGGAGCTGGTTGCCGAAGGCGACGATGCCCTGATGGAAGAGTTCTTCGAGAAAGGCACGATTCCGGAGGAGCATCTCGTTCCCGGCTTGCAGAAAGCGATTCGCGAGGACCGTATTTTTCCACTGCTGTTTACCTCAGGACTAGCCGGCATTGGCACCGACCGCCTGATGGATTTCATCGTTGAATTCCTTCCCGCGCCCACCCAGCGCGATGCCGTCGAAGCCCTGCCGGGAACGGAAAATGGCGACCGCCCACGTCGCAAGGTGACCGACAGCGGACCCGCCTCCTTATATGTCTTCAAAACCCTGAACGATCCCTTTGCCGGACGCATCTCTCTGTTCAAGCTTTATTCCGGAGTGCTGAAGAATGATGTCAGTCTTCAGAACTTCACCCATGGAGCGCCCGAAAAGTTTGCCCATCTCTCGATTTTGCAGGGCAAAACCATGGTCCCGGTTCAGGAGCTTCATGCCGGAGATGTCGGTGCCGTTGCCAAGCTGCATGTCACCCTCACCGGCGACACCCTGGGCGAAAAAGGAGCCGTGGCGGAGTATCCCCGTGTGTCGCTCCCCGAACCCGCCATCACCTTCGCTATTGAGCCAAAAACCCGTGCCGACGAAGACAAGCTCTCGAACGGCATTCACAAGCTCATGGAAGAGGACGCCATGCTCCGCTTCTTTCGCGACGGGCAAACCAAGGAGTTTCTCATCGCGGGCACAGGCCAGCAGCACATTGAGGTCGTGGTATCGAAGCTCAAGAAGCGCTACCACACGGAGGTAAACCTAAAAGCTCCCAAGGTGCCCTACCGCGAGACAATTCGCGGACGCGCCGATGTGCAGGGACGCCACAAAAAACAGAGCGGTGGACATGGCCAGTTCGGGGATTGCAAAATCAAAATGGAGCCCCTGCCCCGCGGCGGCGAGTTCCTCTTCGTAAACGAAATCTTTGGCGGCTCCATCCCCAAAAACTTTATCCCTGCCGTGGAGAAAGGTGTGCGCGACGCTGCGGCTCGCGGCTATCTTGCCGGCTTCCCCATGGTGGATTTCAAGGTCACTCTCTACGACGGCAGCTATCACGACGTCGACTCCAACGATCTTTCCTTCCAGATCGCCGGACGCATTGCCTTCCGCAAAGCCATGGAGCAGGCCAAACCCACCCTGCTGGAGCCTGTCATGAAGGTCCAGATCGAGATTCCCGACGAATTTGCCGGCGCCATCATGGGCGACCTCAACAGCCGCCGGGGCCGCATCCAGGGCATGGACAACAAAGCCGGAAGAACCGTCATAAAATCCGATGTTCCCATGGCTGAAATGCTTACCTATGGGGTTGACTTGACCGCAATGACCCAGGGCCGCGGTACGTTTCACATGGAAATGGACCACTACGATCTGGTTCCGGCCCAGCTTCAGGAGAAGATCATTGCGCAAAGCAAGGCGGAACGCGGCGAGGTGGTGCACGAAGACGAATGAAGAATAACCACCCCCGGTGATATTTCTGGGAACTATCCGTATGTGGCCTTGTCTCGCCCTTACTTTTCGGGCCATAATCGCTTTTCAATTTTCCAGTGATGAACTGAATATGCCCCAACAAAGCCGCCCGTGGGATGGAAGTATTAACCAATCCACCGGAGCGAGAGGCGAAATATGACTGAAAAGAACGGGTTTTCGCTGCTTGAGCTGGTAATTGTGGTGGCGATTATTCTTACCATCACTGCCATTGCGGTTCCCAGTTTCATGCGCTCGCGCATTGCCGCCAATGAATCCGCCGCGGTCACTCATATACGTACCCTAAGCACCGCCGAAATCGCCTACGCCCAAACCTATCCCCAGATCGGTTACACCTGCACCATCGCCGAGTTGGGGCCGCCTCCCTCCGGCAGCCCCCTGAGCAGCACCACTGCTGGCATTATCGACTCGGTTCTGGCTAGCGGCACGAAACAGGGATACAGCTTCTCCCTCACCAATTGCGCCGGCACTCCCAAGGTCACCTACAACTCCGGAGGAGTTCCTACCAATACCTCGACCGGGGTGCGCTCTTTCTGCTCCAATGCCTCCGGAATCATCTGGTATGGCGCCGATGGAACGGTAAGTACCTGCCAGTCGGCCGGGGTCATCATTCGATAGGAAGTTTCAGGTTTCAAAAGCGTTTCCGCCCTGCAAACTTCCACCTGTTCTTCCTCCCCCGCTTCCGCTTAGTATCACTGCATACAAGTCATGCCCCTTAACGACAAGCAGTCCGGTAACGCCAGCGCGGCCTCGGGTGAGCGCGAACGCATCGTTTCCGCCGCCGTGGTGGAAGACGATGCTTCCTTTGAACTCAAGCTGCGTCCGCAGCGCCTGCAGGAGTTCATCGGACAGCCCAAAGCCAAAGAAAACCTGGCGGTCGCCATTCAGGCAGCCCGCTCCCGCGGGGAAGCTCTGGACCATGTGCTCCTCTATGGTCCGCCGGGGTTGGGTAAAACGACCCTCGCAGCCATCATTGCCAATGAAATGGGTGCGCACTTCCAGCAGACCTCCGGACCAGCTTTGCAGATCAAGGGCGACCTCACTGCGGTTCTCACCAATGTTCGCGACCGCCAGGTGCTCTTCATCGATGAAGTGCATCGCCTGCAACCCGCGCTGGAAGAGTTGCTCTATTCTGCGTTGGAGGACTACAAGCTCGACATCATGATCGGGCAGGGCCCTTCGGCTCGCACCCACACCATTGAAGTCTCGCCCTTCACCTTCGTCGGCGCCACAACCCGCGCCGGTCTGCTCTCATCGCCGCTGCGTTCGCGCTTTGGAATCGTTCTGCGGCTTGAGTTCTATACCACCGAGGACTTGCGGATCATCATCGAGCGCTCGGCGGAAATCGTCGGCATCGCCATCGATGAGCCCGGAGCGAGAGAAATCGCCTCGCGGGCAAGGGGAACACCTCGAATCGCCAACCGCCTTCTGCGGCGGGTGCGCGACTACGCCCAGGTGCGCGGCGCCGGTAAGATCGACAAGCCCACGGCGGAAGCCGCTCTCGAGATGCTCGAAGTCGACCGCCATGGCTTCGACGAAATCGACCGCAAGCTGCTGCTCACCATCATCAATAAATATCAGGGTGGGCCCGTCGGCGTGAATACGCTCGCCGCGGTGCTGGCCGAGGAGCCCGACGCGATTGAAGAAATCTACGAGCCGTTTTTGATTCAGATTGGATTCTTGAACCGCACCTCGCGCGGACGCATGGTTACGCATCTCGCCTATGAACACTTTGGAATCAAGCCGGGCCGCGATCAAAACACTCTATTCTGATTGTTCGCATCACTTTGTTCGCATCACTGCCATAGGCTGTAATAAGCGGCTTACTCCACAATCGCCAGCACATCCCCTGCATTTACAATCGCGCCCTCTGCCACCAGAATCTTCTGCACTCGTCCGCTCTTGGGCGACTTCAATTCGTTCTGCATCTTCATCGCCTCCACCACCAGGATGCCCTGACCCGCCTCCACACTCTCATCCACCGAACGCAATATCCTCAGAACCTTGCCGGGCATGGCAGCCAGCATCTTCGCCGGCCCTTCACTGGACCTGTCCCCCGTCCTTCGCCCCCGCAGCGACCTCGGGTCTTGCACCTCGGCCCGGAAGCGCCTTCCTCCAATCCATATCTGCGTCTCCGCTCCCCGCCGCTCGCGCCGGATTTCGTACGACCGTCCCTCCACCACTAGCGACAGCGTATCAGCGCCCACCCGTACCGCATCCACCATCCACTCCCGTCCGTCGATCCGGCACATCCACGCCGCCTCCCGCCGCTCAACCTCAATCCGGTGCTCCGCTCCTTCGATCACTACCTCGTAAATCATCTCTGGCCCCGCAACCCTTCCAGCCGCCCCGCCTGCTTCCACCCCGAAGCCTCGCCAGACAATCCGCCTCCCGCTGCTCCTGTCTCTCGCGCAGAACCCACGCTGTCAGGCTCTGAATCCGGCTTCGAATTCAACCTCCCTGCGCCTGAATCCAGCGCGCTCAGAATCGCCATGCCCATCGCCGCCACCACGGCGTCTTCTTCACCCTGCTGCTTTTCTTCCGCTGGCCTTTCTTCCAGAGCCGTTCCCGCCGTCAGCAACCGGTCCAGAAAGCCGGTATCCAGATTCCCCGCCTTAAACTCACTATCGTCGAATATCCTGCGGAAAAGGCTCAGGTTGGTGGTAATTCCGGACACAAAGGTCTCGTCCAGCGCCCGCCGCATCCGCGCAATCGCCTCGTCGCGGCTCCCGCCGAATGCAATCAGCTTCGACAGGAGCGGGTCATACTCCAGCGGCACCGTCCAACCCTCATAAATCCCGCTGTCGTGGCGCACCCCCGGCCCCGATGCGATTTGAAAACGCGTGATCTTTCCCGGACTCGGAAAAAAATTGTTCTCTGGGTCCTCCGCATAAATACGGCACTCAATCGCATGGCCGCGCGGCCTCACCTCGTCCTGTTCAAGTTCCAGTCTCTCTCCCGCCGCAATTCGAATCTGCAATTGCACCAGGTCGAGCCCCGTCACCGACTCCGTCACGGGATGCTCCACCTGCAACCGTGTATTCATCTCCAGAAAATAGAAGTCGCGGTTCTCGTTCACCAGGAACTCCACCGTGCCCGCATTGCTGTAGCCCGCCGCCTTCGCCACCCGCACCGCCACCTCTCCCATCTCCTGGCGCATTGCGGCGCTCACCACCGGCGAAGGGGACTCCTCCAGAACTTTCTGATGTCTTCTCTGCACCGTACATTCCCGCTCGCCCAGCCATAGCGTTTTTCCGTGCTCATCCGCCAGCACCTGCATCTCGATATGCCGGGGTCTAAGGATCAGCTTCTCCACATACACTTCCCGGTCTCCGAATGCCCGCGCGGCCTCGCTCCCCGCCGCCTCAAACGCAGACTCCAGCTCTCGCGCATCGTCAACCCGGCGCATTCCCTTTCCGCCTCCGCCCGCCGCAGCCTTCAACATCACCGGATATCCGATCTCCGCCGCCACCCGCCGCGCCTCCTCCAGTTCCACCCCGCGCGACGTTCCCGGCACACACGCAATTCCTGCCCTTTCCACCGCCTGCCGCGCCCGTGTCTTCGATCCCATCACTTCCATCGCCGCTGCCGTCGGACCGATGAACTTGATCCCCGCCTCCTCGCATGCCCGGGCAAAGCGCGCATTCTCCGACAAAAATCCATATCCCGGATGAATTGCCTCCGCGCCGCTCTTCCGCGCCGCCTCCAGAATCCTGCCGATGTTTAAGTAAGACTCGCGGGCCGCCGCCTCGCCGATGCCATAGGCCTCATCCGCCATCCGTACATGCAATCCGCTCCGGTCCATGTCGGAGTACACCCCCACGCTGCGAATTCCCATCTCGCGGCAGGCGCGGATCACCCGCACCGCAATCTCGCCTCGATTTGCAATCAGAATCTTCCGGAACATGGCCTTCTTCCCACGGAAAGCTTAATTGATTCCCCTCGATCTTTGCGCTGCAAATGGAAACGGCCTCCCTTTCGGGAAGCCGCTGTTCTGGAACTTTCCATTCCGCCGTTTGGCGGAAAAACTACTGGCTCTTGCTCTCGCTATCCATGGTGATGCCGCCCTGGCCCTGGCTTTTCTTTTCCAGGTTGGCCTTCTTGGTATCCATGGTCTTCTTAACCCAGTCATCCGCCGACTTGAGCAGGGAAGCGCGCTCCTCTTTGCTCTCGCAGGTCATATCCGCCTTTTCGCGATAGAGAAGGTTCATGTATGCCATGGCGTCGTCGTATTCCGGGCGCAGTTGCAATGCCTTGTCGAGCATCTTCATGCCCTCGTCCACGCCCGCCAGGTTGGAATCGCGCAGTTTCCCGCAAACCGTCTTGTCGGTCAGCGCATCCTGCGGCTTCATTCCCAGCTTGGCCCGCTCTTCCATGCGCGGCTGGTAGGACTGCGTCCAGTCGATCACGGCGATGGAGTAATAAATCTCCGGATCGCTCGGATCGGCCTCCGCTGCCTTCCGGTAATACTCCTTCGCCTTCTCGAAGCTCTTCATCTGCAAATAGAGATACGCGATTCCCTTGATGCTGTTCACGTTCTTGGGATCGTTCGCGATCACCTTCTGATATTCCACGATTGCCTGCTCCGCGAAGCGGTTATTCTCAGGGGTATCAGCGCCGGGAATATACTGCTGGGCGTAAGCGGTCGCCAGATAGAGCTGCGCGTTGACCAGCGCGGGATCAAGTTCAATGGCCTTTTTGAAATTCTCGATGGCCGCTTCATATTTCAGATTCTTGTACGCCTGAACGCCCTTGTTGAGCTGATCTCGCGCCTTGAGCTTGCTGCAGCCGGTTGCCAGCAGCAGGGGCGCCATCATCGCCGCCACTGCCAGAAGTTTCGCGCCTCTATTCATTGCCTCTCGTTCTCCTCACAAGCAGTCGCCCGCGCCTTTTGCACTTGCGGATATTACAGGTCTATCTCTCAACTTCGTAAAACGTTCCAGCCGGATACCAGCTACTGTCCGGCTTCGATTTTGGCGGTAACCAGGCCTACTTTATCGACTCCCGCGCTGTGCGAAATGTCGATTACCTGCGCCACGTCGGAAAACGGAAGCTCGTCATCCGCCTTCACGAACATAATCTTCTCGGCACGCAACTTGTAAATGCCTTCCAGTTGACCCTTCAAGCCTTCCCACGTGGCCGGGTCCTGGTTGATCTTCAGATCAGGACGCACTCCGCCACCCTTCAACACCTGAACCACAATCGTGCGCTCCGGGTCCGGGGCGCTCTTCTGATTGTCCTTCGGCGGCTGCGGCACCAGCGCATCCAGCCCCTTCGGCGTTAAAGGCGTAATCACCATGAAGATGATCAACAGCACCAGCAAAACATCAATCAGCGGCGTAACGTTCATGTCCGCTGTCGGTCCGCCTCCGGGACCTCCCATTGCCATTCCCATGACGACTGCCTCCCAATTCCAGGATCGCGCTCTAAAACGCCGCGTCTACTTCTGATCCAGCGGTTTGCGTTGCTCGGTCAACAACCCCAGCTGATCCACTCCCGCGGCACGCACATTGTCCACAACTTCCACTACCGTTCCATATCTCACACTGGCGTCGGCGCGGACATAAACACGTTTGTCCACCCGCCCCTCAAGCCGGTCTTTAATCTTTCCCGTTATCTGGTCCACCGGCGTCTTGTCGGTCCCAAAGAAAACCACGCCTTCGCGGTTAATCGCCACCACCAGCGCATCTTCCTTGTCCGCATCCGCCATGGGAATCGGGTTGTCCGTCTTGGCCAGATCCACGCTGATGCCCTTGGAAAGCATCGGCGTAATAACCATGAAAATAATCAGCAGCACCAGCATCACGTCCACCATCGGCGTGACGTTGATCGACGAATTTACCGACATCTGTTTATTTGCCACTGCCATACGGTTTCTCCCGCAAGGTTTTTATAACCGCAACCATCTCCTCACCTTGCAATTGAGGACTGTCCCGCACGCGCCCGGACCCAGGCCGGTCGTCCTGCACCGGCTCTGGATTCCAGGGCGCGCTTTGGAACATGAGGAAAGCGGCAACTCATACCAGAGGATTGTCCTGTCAGCCTACCGGCGTGCTGCTGCCCGGCGCTTCAGGAAGTAATCAATCAGTTCGCTGGATGAATTATCCATCTCGACGTCAAAGGCTTCCACGCGGCTCGTGAAGTAGTTGTACATCCACACCGCCGGAATGGCCACAAACAGCCCCACGGCCGTCGTCACCAGCGCCTCGGAAATGCCGCCGGCTACCGCCGCCAGACCCGTCGCCTTGTTTTCTGCAATACCGCGGAAGGCGTTCAGAATGCCGACCACCGTTCCGAACAGTCCCACGAAAGGACCTGTCGATCCAATCGTCGCCAGGCTGCCCAGTCCACGCTTCAGCTCTGCGTGCACAATCGCTTCGGCACGCTCCAGAGCGCGCTTGGAAGCTTCTACCTGCTCGCCCGGAATCTCGGCGGAATCCCCGTGTGCCTTGAACTCCTGCAAGCCTGCGGTCACAACTTTCGCCAGGTGGCTCTTCTTGTTGCGCTCCGCTACGCGGATCGCTTCGTCAATCTTGCCCTCGCGCAAAGCTCCCGCCACTGCCGGAGCAAATGCACGCGACTGCTTGCGGGCGGCGCTGAACGCCATCCAGCGGTCAATCATCACGCCGATCGACCATCCGGACATGATGAACAGAACTATAACGACCGCCTTGGCCAGAAAACCCATGTTCTGCCACAGGTGGACAGGATCCCAACCGACGGAGGCCTCCTGGAACATCCAGAGAGCCATCGAATGAACTTGTGTCAGGGCAATTGTTGATACGTTATCTACGACCATGAGCTGCCTTTCCTCCTCAAAACTTTGTTGCTGAATAAAACTTTTAAGACTGGATTGCCTACTGCCTGAAACAAAACCGCATTAAACTCCGGCGCTGAATCCGCGGCCCTTAACCTGGGATGCCGCAAGCTGCCGGAACCCGTTGCCTAACCCCCGGAAAGAGTGAAGTTTACCGTAATCTGGGTTTCAACCTCCACCGGCTCCCCGTTCAAAAAGTACGGCTTGTAGTGCCACTGCTTCACCGCGTCCAGCGCCGCCTGCACCAGCATCGGGTGTCCGCTGGCTACCCGCAGATTCTGGATGCTGCCGTCCTTGCTGATCACCGCCAGCAGCACAACCGCGCCCTGCACGCGTGCCTGGCGCGCCAGCGGAGGATACGAAGGCTTTACATCCCGCACCAGGTTTCCAGCCGCCACACCCTGCGATACGCGCACCTTCTGCGGCGTCTCCACCTTCGGTACAGCCGCTATCGCCTTCGACGTCTGCGTAAGGATGCTGCCCAGAACGCCGCCCACGGCTCCGCCCGGGTCGCCAATTCCTCCGGCTACTCCCATCACCGCGCCCATGGGCGCAGGGGCCTCTTGTTCATCAATAATCTTTACCTTCTCGGGAATCTTCGTCGGCTGGCGAAGCTGTCCCTGCACAATCTCCGTCTCAACCCTCACGGCCTTAACAACCGGAACCGCTGCTGGCGGTGGCGGTGGTGGTGGCGGCGGCGGCGGGGCAACGAGGAAGGTGGTCATCATCTGCTTGGGCAGAGCCTCGGTGTAAATGAGCGGAATCAGCACCAGCACGCCAACCAGCGCAATCTGGATCAGAAACGACAGAAACGTCGTGTATTTCGTCCGCCCGGACTTGAATTTACCCGATGATTCTAAAAGGCTGTCTTCAAACATGGCCTATTCTCCATTGCAGAACTTGCCCTGATCTCGCTCAAGCCACAATTCTGCTGTGCTCTAAACCTGGTGAAACCGTGATTCTGATGTTGCCGTAGAC
>DASZRZ010000019.1:0-3526 GCA_035548935.1 Terriglobales bacterium | reverse complement strand
GACGGCTCAGAGATGGACGTGGGTCTGGATGTGGACGAGGTGACCGAGACGGCGTCGAGCTTCCATAAGTCGGAATCATTCTGGAATGCAAATTTCAGGGTTGTATTGATGGAACTCGCGGTCAGGCCGGCGAAGGTATATGTATCCCAGGCGAGGGCATAGACATCATCCTTAACACTCGCTGGAATTTCCACCCCACCCCAACTGACGGAAAAGTAGTTCTCATCGGCCCCGCTGGCGGTCTTGCCATTCCACAACTTGAACGACAATGTGTAGATGTCGCCGGGAGTGGTGCTCAGAATTTGACTTAAATAGCCCAGTGAGTCCACCGGGCCAGCTTCGTAGAAGCAAGTCCCTGCGCCCCCCGAACAATTGGCATTGCTGTATGTGGTATTTCCGCTCTTAACCCATCCAGTAAGCCCACTTTCAAAGTTGCCGTTGGCCACGATGGAATCCGCCAGGGCCGGGACGCCGAGCAGAGAGATTGCGAGAAAGAGTGAAGCAACGCGTGCGTACATAAAACCTTCCTCAAGCTTGAAGGTGCCGGCCGCTCGTAAATTAGATGGCTGGTACGAGCCCCGGTTTACGGGTGACGGAAGTCTCAGGCAGGCGTGAAGCGGCGTCAAGGGATTTACGCAACAAAAAGCAATAATGTCGCAAAATGACACATTCTCCCTTCGATCTACGTAGTTGGGTTAGTTATTGGCTTAAGTCCGGCGCGGCTCAGCGACGGCAATATTTCCCGACGGTTTGCTATTCTCAAGCCGGTGCCAAATAGCTTGCCGCCATCCCATTCTGACTCAGGCCGTGAAGGTGGGCGGGAGCGGTTGCCGCTCGACCGCTACCGCGATCCCCGGGCTGCGGCCTTGAATCTCGGAAATCTAAAAAAGCAGCTAAGTCCTTCATTGTTCGATGCCTTGACGACCCTGGTGGCGGACGTCCCCGATCCTGATTCTGCCTTGAACCTGTTTGAACGGCTGATTTCCGGATCCGGTTCTGAACTGGTGCAGCAGATGGACCGCTCGCGCGCCCTGCTGCACTACGCGCTGCTGGTATTCGGCCACAGCAGTTATCTGGGCGAGACTCTGATCCAGAATGCAGACCTTTTACAGGCGCTGCGGCGCGAAGGCGCTCTGGCGCGCTCCCATACGGTGGAGGAGTTTCGCGAGGCCTTTGCGCGGTTTCGTTCCCGGTCGTTTGACACGGAGACGGCGCTGCTGCTGGCGCGGTTCAAGCGGCGAGAGTATGTGCGCATCATGCTGCGGGACGTGCTTGGGATTACGACGCTGGCGGAGACGACCGCTGAGATTTCGGCACTCGCGGATGTGATGATCGAAGAGGCCTTGCGGGAGGTGGAGTCGAGCCTGCGCAACCGTTATGGAACTCCGCAGCACCGGGATAGCGATGGCCGCATGGTGGATACCCAGTGCGCCGTGTTGTCGCTGGGCAAACTCGGGGGAAATGAGCTGAATTACAGCTCGGATATCGACCTGCTGTTCCTTTACGACGACGGCCCGGGTTCCGGCAGCGGGGAGACTGAGCCGGTTCCGGAAGAGGGCCATGGAAACCGGGAGTGGTTTGTGCGGCTGGCGCAGCAGGTGACCGAGCTTTTATCCCGTATGACTTCCGAGGGATTTGCCTTCCGGGTTGACCTGCGTCTGCGTCCCCAGGGCGGGGAAGGAGAACTGGCGGTAGGACTGCATCACGCCATCCGCTACTACTCGCAAACGGCGCATGACTGGGAGCGGCAGGCGATGATCAAAATCCGCCACTCGGCGGGGGATATTTCGCTGGCGCGGTCGTTTATCCGGGGAGTGCAGCCGTTCGTATACACGGAGGAGGTCAACTTCGCGGCCATTGAGACCGCGTTGGAGGCGCGGGATCGAATCTCGCGCCATCGCGCCTCAAGCCTGAACGGCGGGATTGATGTGAAGTTGAACCGCGGGGGCATCCGCGACATTGAGTTTCTGGTGCAGTGCCTGCAGAGGGTTTACGGCGGCCAGGAGCCATGGCTGCGCTCCGGCGGTACGCTGTTTTCGCTGGCCAAGCTGCATGACCGGCGGCACATCAGCGGGCGGGATTTCCAGGAACTTACCGTGGGCTACGAGTTTCTGCGAAATGTGGAGCACAGATTACAGCTGCGGCAGGGGCAGCAGACGCACCGGTTGCCGCAGTCCCGGGCGGAGATCGAGGTTATTTCGCGGGCGCTGCGGCCGGCGCGCGCGGGTGAGCCTGCCGCGGGCGACCTAGTGGAGACCGTCAACCGCAGAATGGCCACGGTGGTGGAGATTTACAACCGCATCCTCCATCACCAGCGGACGAAGGAGAGCAGCGAAGTTCCGGAGCTTTCGCTGGAATCGACATCGGACGAGCCCAGGGGAGAACGGACGGAGCGGGCCATTCTGGAGCGCTTGGAACAGGAGGCGCCCGATTTGCGTGACGTGATCCTGGGCGAGCCGCCAACTTCGCATACCCGGCACAATCTGATGCGTTTTCTTGCGGCGGCCTTCACCACGCCGGAGCGCCACGCCGCAGTCATAAGTGCCTGCACGGCGGTTCCCAAGGCGCTGGATATCTTCCGGCTCAGTGACTTTCTGACCGATATTCTCGTAAGGCATCCTGAAGAGATTGCCACGTTGCAGCACATCTACCGGCGGCAGGCCGCCGCGGACAAGCCCCTGCCGGGTCCGGCGCCCGACGCGAACAGCGTTCAGGGTCTGATACTGGCGTGGGTGGGTTCTTCCAATCTTTCAAACAGCCAGAAGCTGGGACTGTTGCGCAGCCACTACTGCCACTGTGTATTTACGTCAGGGGCGCATGATCTGCTGCAACCACGCAATATCCATGTGTCTCTGCTGGAAACCAGCGCCGCCGCCGATGCCGCGATCAATGCCGCCCTTGCCATAGCGGGCCAACCGGAAGGACTCTCCATTCTGGCGCTGGGCCGCCTGGGAACGCAGGAGTTCGATCTTCTTTCGGACGCGGACCTGTTGTTTGTCCGCGATGAATCGCTGGAGATAACGGAAGCCCAACGGACGGCGCAGCAGGTGGTGCAGGCGCTGTCGTCCTATACCCGTAAGGGCACCGTGTTCCCAGTGGATGCCCGGCTGCGCCCGCACGGCGCCGAGGGCGAACTGGTGATGACCCCAGCCCTGCTGGAAAGCTATTTCAAAAACGAGGCCCTGCCGTGGGAGGCGCTTACTTTTACCAAGCTGCGGCATGTGGCCGGGTCGGAGGAGATTTCGCAGCGGGCCATTGCCGGAGTGAATACACTGGTTGACCGCTTTGCCTCTGACCGTGCATTTGTCCCTGCCGTGATGGAGATGCGGTCGCGGATTGAAAGCGCGGCCATGCCCCGCTTCGGCCAGCAGGAGGCTTACAGCTTCGAACACAGTTTGAAGTCGGGGCCAGGGGGAATCTACGACACGGATTTTCTGGTGGGCACGCTCACCGTTTTACATGGCCTGCAAAATTCCCAAGGAATCAGGGGCAATGAATTGCGTGGGAATCTCAAGGACAGGATCCT
>DASZRZ010000018.1:0-14067 GCA_035548935.1 Terriglobales bacterium | reverse complement strand
CGGTTACACTTCGTTGGGGTTTGACTTAATGGCAGTCGATCCTAGCGGTCCTATGATCAACGAAATCTACATCACCCTGTCGGACGGAAGCGTTCGAACCATCCAGACCGGCGCTACACTGGTACCGACATTTATGGGATTGACGTCCGATACGCCAATCACGTCAGTCCGGTTTAACAGCACGGGTACCGGGTACCTCGCCATGGATAACTTCCGGTACGGCGATGACCCGCCCTTGGCTCAACCTACCTCGAACGAGCCGATACAGACTCCAGAACCCGCGACCCTGGGACTTCTGGCATCTGGTTTGGGCTTTATGCAGGTGGCACTCCGGCGGCGTAAGAGCTAAACGGCCTCGAACTACTACCTCCCCCCAACCCGCCCACAAGGCGGGTTTGTTTTTTGCACGGGAAAATTCAAGCCGCCAATAATGGCGGGCGCAGGCAGGCCGCCCCTTCCTGCTATCCGCGCGCCGGTTTTCCCGATTGTGCCCCGCCAATCGATGCCAGGAAGGAGAACGTGCCCTCCGCCGCTCTCTCCCAAGTGAACTGGCTCGCCCGGGCAAGACTGGCGGCGGCCAGGCGTGATCGGAGTTCCTGATCCTGAAACAACGAGGTCAACACCGCCACGATCTCCTGCACATTTTCCGGATCGAAGTAGACCACCGCATCGCCCCCAATCTCGGGCATGGAAGATTGATTCGAGCAGGCCACGGGGAGGCCTGAAGCCATCGCCTCCAGCACTGGCATGCCGAAGGTCTCGCAGGAAGAAGCGAAGACCGATGCGTCGGAGTTGTTGTAGACGTTGTGGATTTGATCGTAAGGTACGGCCCCCATGAAGCGTAGGAAGGCTCCTGTGGGGTCAAGGCGCTGTATCTCCGGACTGATCCCGCGGAAAACATCCGCATGGGTCGCGCCGATAAAATCCATGGCTACAGGCAAACCTTTGCGCCGCATTACGGCCATGGCTTGAATCAATTCGGCGTGGTGCTTTTGACGGTCGAGCGGTGAAACATATACGAAACGGAATGGACGCTCAGTGGAATAGGCATCACCAGGCAGCTGTGTGCGCGGCTCACGAAAAAATTGCCTTGAGACCCCATGGGGCACAACAGCTCCGCGCGGAGCCTGACCCTGGAATTTGTGTTCAAGAATGCGCTTTGCAAATTCCGTCAGATAGATGACACCATCGGCCCGGCGCAATGTGTCCGATTGGGACTTACGCAGTAACTCCAGCCGTAGCCTTCTTACTCCCACCCTCGGATAAAACCTGATTGCCAGCGGATCGAAGGGTAGCCAGTTCTGAATCATGGTTACCAGCGGATGAAATCCACTGGTATGCGTTCCACCGGGAACGAACAGTACCGATCCATGAGCAACCCGGGGCAGTTCACGCCTCTGCCAGGCAATCCTTGATAAGACCGAGCCATTCAGTGCCGGATCCGATTGCAATGTGAGCCAGGGCCTTGGCGCCAGGCGCGCGATGGTTTCGCGAGCCGCCCAAACGGCCACCTTATCAATGCCGGATCGTTCCGGCTGAGCGGCGCTTAAAAGTTCGACAAGATGGGTCAGGCCGCCTCCGGTATTTATATTCGAGGCATCGATGCAAATTTGCATGCCTTAACGAGCGCCTTTCCATAATGGTGCAGCTGGTGGTGTTACTAATTCTGGCTCCCGGCAGGCCATTTCTAGTTTGCCGGAATCTTCTGGGCGGTCGTAATGCCTTCCGCTACCGATTGATATATTTCAACGATTCTCGCGGCGTTTCGTTTCCAGGTAAAGCCATCGTTCGCCGCCTGGATTGCCGCCCTGGCGATCGACTGCGCTTCTTGCGGATGCGACACATACCACGCAAAGGCATCGGCAACGGATTGCACACTACGAGGCTCCACCAGGAATCCCGTCTTCAAGTGCTGAATGAAGTCAGAAGGCCCCTGGCCCCGGCAGCCGATGGTGAACTTTCCCAGAGCCATGGCTTCGAGGTACGCCACACCGAAGGCCTCACGCCAACTGGGCAGACAAAAAATGTCTCCGGCCATGATCTCCGATTGTGCCTCCGGATGGCTCAACGGACCGGTAAAGGTAACACGCTCCTCGATCCGCAACTCCCGGGCAAGGGCCCGCAGACTTGAAGCCTCGGAACCGCCGCCCACGATGATCATTTCGGCATCGATTTTCTCCATACTGGCGGCCAGGGCACGGAGCGAGAGATCGATTCCCTTGTTCGGGTGAAGATTGGAGACAACAACAATTCGCAAAGGATGACGGCGCGGCACACGCCCGGAAGACGACACGCCTTGCAGAATGCGGAAGCCATTCGGCACCACGGAAAAATTGCGCGTGGAACCCACGAACTGGGCGAAGTAGGTTTGCAGAGATTCCCCGACGGAGATCACTGAATTGGCGCGCTCCAGAGTCTGCCGCAATTGCGTCCGCTTACGAACGGAATTGATGAGGCGCGGAGTAGGGTCAATGCCGTGGAGGGTGATCACAGACCCCAGATTCATTCTCCGGGCAATTCGCACGACGGGGTAAGCCAAGAGCTCTCCATGAGCGTGGATCACCTGGATTCCGTCGCGGGCAATGAGGCGGCGCAGTATGGGTGAGAGCGACAGAAGCCGGACCGGTCCGGCGAATGCTCCCAAGGTGTAACGCGGCAGGCTGAAGACCTGAGCTGTTTCCACGCGGAAAGGTGCGTGCGAGTATGCCGCGGAAATCACACCGCTTTGCTTGCGAAGATGCAGGGGATCCCAGGAATCGACTTTGAGGATGGTAAGTGGAACGCCGCAGTCTGCCAGGGCCTCTACCTGATCGAGAATGAAATTCCCTTGTTTCTCTCCTGGTTCGCGAGGAAACAGCGAGGTCACCACCAGCACACGTGGAAGTGGAGCATTGCTCACGCCAGCATCCGCCGGAAGTGCTGCAGGGGTTTAAGAAAGTCCCATGCGCCGGTTACGAGCGCGGCAAAGTCTTCGCAGCTATAGCCTCGCTGCACATCACAGCGGGGAAACATCAGGGGATGAGGCATGCCATCCCGCGAAAACCTCCCGTGCAATGCGGTGGCGGCGCTGGCATATCCCGCATTCTTTACCTGCTGAACGGAAGCAGCATTAAATTTTCCCCAAGGATAGGCGAAGTCAACGCAGGGTGCCGCCAATCGCGATTCGATGGTGTGCCGCGACCTTTGCAGTTCTTCCTCCGCCTCGGCAGGGGAGAGCACGGTGAGGTCTTTGTGCAATGTGAGATGCGATCCAAAAGTGATTCCCCGGGAGCACATCTCGGACACCTGGCTCCAGGTCAGCATTGGCTCCGCGGGATAAAGGCCGGAGAATGAGTCCGAGAGCAGCGCCCGTTCCTGGCCGATCGCTTCCGTGATGAGGTAGACCGTGGCGGGGAAGCCGAATTTCGCCAGCACCGGCAGGGCATACTCATAGACACCGGCATATCCGTCGTCAAAGGTAATGGCAGCCACGACTCCCGAGGGCGAACTGTGCCAATTTCCCGCCAGGATATCCCGCAAAGAAACCACAGCCGCATGCGCCGAGAGCCACTCCATCTGCTGCTCAAACACGTGCGGCGGAGTGGATAACGGACTTGGCCCCACAGTGTGATATTCCAGCACAATACCGCGAGGAGCAGCCGGTGCCGGCGCTGGCGCAACCGCACCCCAGATTGTCCCCAGGGCCCTTTTGTACTGCAATCCACGGCTGTTGCTGTTCACGCTTGCTCCCCGCGGCACTCAAATGCTCACCAACAGATGTATCCCGGTAACCCTGGCAAGCCAGGGATCGAATGGAACTCCCATGCTTTTGCGAAATCCCCACGGCAAATGCCACGTGAGTGGATCACACCTGGGGCGCCATGACCGCCGTACGATATAACGCTCCAAAGCTGATTCCCACCATGGCCCAAAAGCTGGATGTTTCCATGCCGGGGGAAAGAAACCATGCTTCAAACATTGAGTGAAGAATAGCGCCCACAAAGAATCCGAGGAGCAAGACGAATAACAATCGCCCCTCAGGTGTAACAGACGCCAGACGTCCCCAACGGACAGTTCCCAGGCAGATTCCACCGATCAGCAGGAGGTAAAACAAAAATCCCACGATGCCGCATTCTTCGATCACCGCCAGCTGTGAGCTTCCTTTTTCCCGCGAATAGTCTCCTGAAAAACTGCCAAACGTCCAATACTCCGACATACCGGCGCTCAAGCCATAGCCGACTCCGAAGACACCTCCCTCGCGAGCCTTCTCCAGAGAAGTCACCATCTGGCCCTCACGAGAGCTAAGGATGGAATCGTTCGACTTCTTGACCAGACTCTGATTGATCTCACCAAATATTTGTGGGTTTATGCCATAAGCAAGCGCAACAACCATGAGCAACGCATAGGCCAGCATGGCTTTTCTTGTTCCCTTGGATATCCAGAAAACGGGACTTATCAGGGCGATTGCCATTACGATCGATGTTCGACTGTGGGTTAAAAGAAGAAAAACCATGCCGGCGGATGCGGCAACCCACAACAGGCGTTTTTTTCGGCCACTTGGTGTTTGCTGAAGAGCGACCACGATCCATGGACTGGTAAACACAAGCATGGCCGCCAGGCTGTTCGGGTTGTGAGTTAACCCGCTAAAAAGCCCCCCCACACCGCCACCCGTGAGATACGAAAGGAAGGAAGAGGCAAGCAGGAGAACATAAAGGGGCGCCATGACCCAATATGGGTTAGGTCGCTGCAGTTGAGTTGTACTGAGCAGCGAGCCTCCAATGAAAAATAACAACACGACGGGGGTGTAGAGCAGCAGCTTGGTAACCGTGAGCAAAAAATTATCCGTCCAAAGCAGGGTCAGGAGTAAATAGCAGAAAAAAACGTAAACAGGCGCCAGCGCGATCCATGGAAGATGCAGCTTGTGGCGCATCAACATCACGAGGGTGGCAATGGCCAGTATCGTCACGAATGGCCACCGCATATTGTTTCCCACGGAACCAAAGATTCCCGCCTCCGAGGCATAAAACGATGCCAGCGAGAGCGCGTAGAGATAGGCATACAAGCGATCGAGATTCATTGTGCCATCCCGGAAATTACTTTTTTGATAATGGATGCCTCCCGCTGCACAGTCCAGGGAAGAATCATCGTTGCCGATTGGCTCGCCATGTTCTCGCGCAGGCTTTTCTCCTTTAACAGGCGGCCCATGGCGTCTGCCAGCGCCGAGGAATCTCCGGCAGGAACCACGAATCCATTCTTCCCATGGCACACCAGGTCATCGACACAACCGACGCGGTCGGAAGCGATCACCGGCAAGCCACACGCCATGGCTTCATTCACCACCAGCCCCCAGGGTTCATGGGTCGAGGGTAGCACCAGCACGTCGCTGGCGTGCATCCACTGAATCACCCCGGAAAAGGATTCGCGCCCGGTGTAACGCATTTGCGGATCGAGCGAAGCCCGCCCGGTTACGAGCGGAAGCAACTGGCCATTGCCCACTACGACCAGCATGGCCGAGGAATCCTGGCGTTCCACGCGGGAAAAAGCTTCCAGCAGAACGTCGAGTCCCTTCATCGTCTCCAGCCGGCCCACAAACAGAAATACCACGGCGTCCTCATTAATATTGTTGTCCTTGCGGAACAGGGCGCGAGGACGCACCACCATGGAGCGAATGCGCTCGGTATCCACGGTCATGCCCGCGATATGAATGCGGGCTTCCGGCACCCCGTAATAGCGGAACCATTCGGCCTGTCTTCGACCTCCCGGAATTACCGCGGACGGCAGTTTCAACATCGCTCGATAAAAAGGTTTCTTGAGTCTTTGCCGGAGGCTATGCAGGTCGGCGGGAAGCGGCATGTCGGATTCCACCGAAAACGGCACTCCCCGAAGCGCAAGGCAGACAATACAAAGCTTGAGTATCGGCTGTCCCCACCCTGCCAGGTGCGCGACATCGTAGCGTCCGGCAAGAATGTTCCATAGCAGCCGCAAACAGCGGAAAAGTCCGGAATACCAATTGCCCTCAAACAGGACCTCGGCTTTGGCGAGATTGCCTGCTTCATCCCAGGGCTGGGTGGCGTAACGGTAAAGAAATTTCAATTCATAGCTGTCGAGCTCCGTGGATTGAAATTCCTTAAGACGATGGACGATATAGGTGGCCGGCTCGACGTGCAGAAGTAAACATCTCATTGTGGGTTTCCTCAGAGTAAGGCTGGCACCCCACGAAGAAATCCTGCCCGTCCCACAAAGCACTCCAAGCCGCCTCTGTTCACCATGACCAGCACGCCTGCTTGGGCGGCAAGGTAATCAATAAGCCGCCCATCTTTCGCTTGAATTCCATGACACCCGGAGCTTTTTCCGATGCTCCCTCAAGATCGTAGAGAGTGGCGCCCAGCTCGCGCAGGCGGCAAATAGCCGCCCATTGCAGGCCCTCGCTGACCCGCGAATTACGAAGCTTGTATTCGAATGCGCCCCACAGATAGTGGCCAATATTGCCGGCGCGCAAGACGAGGATGGCTCCCGCAGGCTCTCCTTTGACCTCGGCCCGAAACAGATGAACCCGGACGTTGGCACTCTCAAAATCCCGGAAGCGTCGGAATACCGCGAGCATCATATCCGTGCCGCCATAGGCGCGGAAGCCCTTGCGCTGCACCAGACCCGAATAGAACTCCGCAAGCGAGAGAACGCCGCTTTCCGTAACGTCTTCGATCACCACTCCGCCCTCACGGGTGAAGCGGTTTTTGCCGTAGCGCCAATCCTTGTCGAAGGCTTTCTCAAGCTGATCGAGCGGGCGGGCAAGATCGAGAATAAACGTACGCTCCAGTTCCTGCCGGAAGCGAAAACCTAAAGCCGGGGCGGCGGCGCCCGAAGCACTGTAGGGATGGACCACCATGAGCCGGAAACCCCGGGAGCGCGCCGCGGACTTAAAGGCGCGGAAGACCTCTTTTCCGGCAAACCGGCTTACGACCGGACCGCGCGGAACCCATCCGCAATGAAAGCCGAGTGGAAGGCGGCGAAGAAAAATCTGAGCCATGAGCATCGGCTCGCCGTCCTGATGCACCATGATCCGCTCCACCCTGTCTCCGAGATCGCGCCGGGCTTCTCCCCAACTCCAGCACTGCATGGGGTGAGCGCCGGGAAGGGAGCAAAGAGCGCTGTCCCAAACCGCGGGATCCGTTACAAAGGCTATGGAAATTGGCGGCGCGACGGAGGCGCTCGGGCTCTGCTCTACTGCCGTGGTCGGCAACGGCTGAAACTCAGTGCGGCTCATTTGCGGTTTGACGATTTTACTATGCGGTTAACAAGGACATGATCACAAAACGGGAGGGAGAACCTCGCAAGCCGCTAGTTCTTTTATGGACCCACGCTGGTGGAATTTTCCCGGGAAAACATCGTATCCAGGCGGAAACGAATAAGGAAAAGGTAGAAAAACGCAGCGTACACAAGGGCGCCGATTGCAACCACCACGGTAACGTGAGGATTAAGGGTGTGCCTCACACCCAACACAGCGCAAGCCATAAAAGCACTGGCGGCGATCGAAGCTACCACCGGGCGCATCATCTTCGGGCGCACCAGGTCGCGGCTGAAGTGGAATGACATGCGGGCAACCGTCAATTGGCTCAGAATGGTGGTCCACACCGCCGCCCTGGCTCCGTAGGCAGGGATCAAAACCAGGTTCAGAGCGACATTGATGGCGGCGCCGCTGGCGACGGAGGCGATGTACTTCCCTTCCCGGTTGTGGGGGATGAGTTGAGCGCTGAAGAAACTGGCAAGCGAGCCGGCTATCAGGTTCAACATGAGCCAGCGGAGCAGGGCTTCGGCGCCGGCATACTTGGGGCCCAGTACAAAAACGGAGAGTGGAGTGGCCAGGAGCAATCCGCCAACGGCAATGGGAACGGCAAATCCCACGGTGCCCACCGCCATCCATGTGAGATAGCGGCGTTCGGAATCGGCGCTGTTGCCCGCCGCGCCTGAGAGCAAGGGAAAGAAGACACGCCCCATAACCGGGAGAAACGACATGCTGATCGCCATGATGCGATAACTGGCCACGTAGAGCCCCAGTTCGTGCTCGGAACGGAGGTAGCGCAGCATGACCGTGTCGATCTGGTCGTAAAGAAAAGACATAACGCTGGCGAGCCCGAGAGTGAGACAGACCGGCAGGAAGGCGAACCACCGCGAGGGAGAGAAAACGGGACGGGGGATTCCGAATTCGCTCCGCGCCATCAGGAGCAGGTAGGCCGAGGCAGGAAGTCCGGAGACGGCCGCGGCAGTTGGCACAACCCACGCGTCGTCCGGAGTTCGAACCAGGGCGACGATCATCACGGTATAAGCGATCTGCGCCAGCGTTCCCGAAAGCGAGACGGACCACACCCGCGAGCGTCCGAGAAAAAGCCACTGTAAATCGAAGATGGAAACCAGAAACGACAATCCGGAGAGAAGGATGAGCGTTCGAGTGCGCGGGTCGGATGGAGCCAGCGTGAAGGTGAAGGCCACCAGCAGCAGATAAGAGACAGCGGCAAAGACCAGGCGCGCACCCATGATTTCCGCCGCCGTCGAGCGGGCACGTTCGGGATCGCGGGCCACCGCTCGCATTCCAAAGGTGGTGAAGCCGGGAGAGGCCAATAAACCAAAAAATGTATTTACAGAAACCGCGAACCCGATATTTCCATAGACCTCCGGACCAAGGGCGCGGACCACCAAGGGAAACGTAATCAAGGGGAACAGCCGAGTGACTACTTCGAGAATTCCGGCGGCGGCGGTATTGCTGACAACCCGGGAAAGGCTGGTGGATGTATACGGCATGGCGAGGTCAAAAAGAATCAGGAAAGCGCACGTCGAATATTTCGATCAACGCGAGAGAGGGAACATGGACATCCATATGATCCGGCAATATCTTCCAAGGCTTCGGCCTTAAGATAAGATTAAGGCAAGCTGAAGGCAAGCAGGAAGCAGGGTTGCACCGAATCGACAAACTCCGGGAAGCATGGGAAAAAGACGGGGGAACCTGAACTGCGATGATAAGAATTTACACTCCCGGCTTTGCCGACAAGTCCAATACCAACGCGCAGAACCTCACGATCAAGGAAGTTGTTTCCCGGCTTCCCCCTGAAAAGTTTCACGTTACCATCAACCATTCCGGCGAGCCGGACCCGCGAATTGCATCCCGGCCCAATACGCGACTGATTCAGTGGAAGAGGCACGGCAATACCGCGCGAGTCATGGCGCGGCTTTTGCTGCACCCTCCCGACATCTACTTTTTCCCCAGCTTCGGACCGCTGGATGCAGCTTACCTTCAAATGCGGGACCTGCTAAGACTGCGGACGGCCGGCCTTGCCTACGTTGTGGGGAATGCCGGACTGGCTCCACTGCCTCCAACCATGGAGCGATGGGTACGCAGTTCGGACGCGGTGATGGCGGTCTCGGCTTTCGCGGCGGAGTGTGCGCAAAAGCATCTCGGCGTTCAGGCGGGGGTGATTCATGACGGTGTGGACGCCCGCTACTTCTTTCCGCCGGACAATCCCATCCGGAAGGGCCCCCTGGTGGTTCTGTACGCAGGGTCTTTTCAGAAGTACAAGCGGCCTGAAATCGTGGTGCAGCAGGCGGCGCGGCGGCCCGATGTGCTCTTCCGAATGGCGGGACAAGGCCCGCTGCTGGAGTCCTGCAAGGCACTCGCGGCAAGTCTGGGGTGCCAGAACATTACCTTTGCTGGCCACTTGAGTTCGTCCGATCTGGGCAAGGAGATGAGGGGCGCCAGCGTGTTCCTGTTTCCCAGCGTGATTGAAGGACATCCACAGGTACTTGGCCAGGCTGCGGCATGCGGTCTTCCCTGCATTGCCATGGAAATCTACCGGCCCGACTATGTGGTGCACAACCAGACCGGCTTCCTGGTGGCATCGGACGCTGAACTGGCGGCACGGCTCGATACCCTGCTTGACGATGCCAGCTTGCGGCAGAGCATGTCGCTGGCGGCGGCGGAGCACTCAAAATTATTCGACTGGGATAAGATCGCAGGCCAGTGGGCCAACGCCATGGAGCGGGTTGCGCATGGCCGCCGATCCTCACGCCGGACAGGTGCAATGAACCCAGCGCCCCGGATTCGCTAGCAATATCCCTGTTACGACCGCGCCGGAGCTTGTCCTCTTCCAGTTACCAGCCCTCTTCCTGTTTCCAGTCCTCTCCCGGTTGCCAGTCCGGAAAAAAACTGTTGGATCTCTTCAGCGGTGGTGTCCGCCAGGAACTGCGAGATGGTTTCGCTGCGCGACGGCAGGCGGCCGGCAAAAGCCTCATCGATCAACGCGCTCAAGTGAGCGAGATCGGCGGCCAGATGCAGGACGTTGCGGGAGTCGAGCAGCGGGCGGAGGCTGAAATCCTGCCATCCAAAGCTGATGACCGGAACGCCAAAGCGCAGGCAATCGAGAAATGTGGTGGAAAAACGCGTAACCGCCACGGCGCTGCGCAACAGCAAGTCTTCCAATCCCGCGCCCTGAGAAAACTCGACCTGAGGATGAAGTTGCAACTGTGAGCACAAACGCGCCAACAGCCTCTGGTAAAAGGTGACTGACTCGAGGGGGTGGACGCGCACGATCAGAGTCCGCTTCGCCCGCGCCGCCGCCGAAATGGCTGCGCTCAGAATTTCTTCGAGGTCTTTTTCGTGCATCAGCACTCCCCCATAGGGAGCGGTGAGAAACAGCAGGTCGCGGCCCGCGGTTTGCGCGAGCACGGGCTTCGTGGGCACGGGAAGATTCAATACATGAGCACGGCGGCGCGCCTCCGCCGACAGAAAGTCATAAAAGAACGGACCGCGGACGAGGATGGCGTCGACCGGGAAGTCCATCAACTGGTAGTAGTCTCCAAGGATGCCATGCTGCAGCAGAACCGTGGGGATGCCGCGGGCCTGCGCCTGCTGGAGCACAAGGTTTTCCCACGCGGCATTGCCCACAACCAGCAAGGAAGGCTGCTCGCGATCGAGCCAATGGCGCAGGGCGCGGGCTTGAAACATAGCGAGGCGAAGCGTCCGGCTCAGAAAGCCCTGGAACCATTCTCCCTGGAGCAGCAAATCCCGGGCCGCCGCATCCTCCCGCTCGAGCTTTATCCGTTGCAGACCATGGACCATCTGGTCTGCGATCCGCTCGACTTCTTTCGAACGCGGCAGGTCTGAGAAGTCGGCGTAGGAATACAACAGGTGGCCGGTGCGGCGGCGTTCGTGAAGCGGCTGTCCCCCCGTTTCGGAATCTTCATACAGATAATTCAGCGGGTGATCCAGAACCGGTTCGTAGGCGAGTCCGATGTTGGTAAAGGTGCGAGCCGTGCTATAGAACCACCACGATCCCGGAGCTACGCGGGTGCTCCTGCCGCCGCGCGAAGCAATCAGACGCGACGCGCAGGGAGCAACCCGCCGCAGTGCGCGATGGGCGATTCCCTTCAGGGCCTGCGCGCCAACTCCCTCCCGGCGGACGTGCTCCGCGGTCTTACCCACAGCGCCGCCCCGCGATGCGGGATGCTCGACCCGGTAGGAAACTCCCCCGGTTTGACTGGCGCGCAAAAGTGCATCGGCAAAAGGCGAATTGGAATGGAATCGGCAGAGTTCCACCCCGGAGCTTTGCAGCCAGCCGTCCAGGTGCAGAGACTGGAAACGCCACGTAAGCTCGCGGACGAGTAACTCTTTCATGGCAGCCAGAAGCTGAACGCCCTCAAATTCCGGGCCCGCCGCAATCAGCTTTTGCGCCAGTGCATGGCCGCGAACCTTCATGGAAGCCGATTCCCCGAGAAGAACGGTAACCGGCACGCTGTCCTGGTTCGCGCTTCGATGACTCGCGCTTGGATGGTTCAGCTCGCTATCGGGCGCGCACTCGAACAATAATCCGGTTCGGGTGCCGGGAGCAGGGCTCGCGTCGTAGCGCGTCAGAAGGGTTATTTCGCGCATCGGGTTCGGTAATTTCCGGTTCAGGGGCGCGCTATCATTTCCCACGACAGCGGGGTACCACGCTCGATGTTACAGGCCGCCGTCAGTCCCATGACCTCCGGGAGGTACCGCGTGTGCAGACCCTGCCCGGGACGAATGGAGCGGACGTTTCCGGCGTTAAACCGCTCCCCCGCCTTTACATCCTGAACCACGAACAGCGAGCGTCGAAAAGCGCGGCTGGCTTCTTCTTTTCCGGCGGCGCCCAGGCTGGCTTCGCCCAGGGCTTTTTCAGCGATGCGAATGGCATCCGCCATGGCTTTGAACTCCTGCGGCTCAAGCGAAAACGCACCATCGGGTCCGCCATCCGAACGCGAAAGGGTCAGGTGCTTTTCGATAATCGATGCGCCCAAACTTACGGCAACAACTGGAACCGCAACATCCATGGTGTGATCCGAGAGGCCGATGGGCACGCCGAAGCGCTGGGCAAGATAAGGAATGGCCCGCAGGTTCATCTCTTCCGGCGGTGAAGGATAGGCGCTGGTGCACTTGAGAAGAGCAATTCCGGTTGCGCCCGCGGCACGAGCTGTATCGACCGCCTCCTGAATTTCCTCCAGCGTCGCCATTCCGGTGGACATAATCAGGGGCTTGCCCGTTGCCGCCACCTGACGGATTAACGGCAAATCCACCAACTCGAAGGATGCGATCTTGTGCGCGGGCACATCAAGCGTTTCCAGAAACTCAACCGCGCTGCTATCGAAGGGCGTGGAGAAAAAATCCAGTCCTGCATCCACCGCAACCTGCTTCAGCCCGGGATGCCACTCCCATGGGGTATAGGCCTCCTCATAAAGCTGATAGAGGTTTCTGCCCTCCCATATCGAGCCCTCTCCAATGCGAAACCAGGGCTTGTCGGAGTCAAGTGTCAGGGTATCGGCGGTATAGGTTTGCAACTTAACGGCATCGGCGCCAGCATCCTTGGCGGCGCGGATGATCGCGGCGGCCTTGTTGAAATCCTGCTTATGATTGGCAGACACCTCCGCCACCAGATACGCCGGGTATCCGGCGCCGATCACGCGCTTACCAATGGAGAATTGCCCGCCGGAAAGTTGCATCACACGTCGACCCTCCGGGCTCGCAAGCTCTCCGCGATCTGATCCCGGGTTCGCAGCCACTCTTCCCGCAATAAGCCGATGGTGACGATATCCTGGAATTGATCGTCCTTCCATATGTGCTGCCGCAGAAGACCTTCGCGAACAAATCCAAAACGCTCGTGCAGTTTGAGCACCCGTTCGTTCCAACTGAAAATTTCGCCGCACAGCTTGTTCAACTTCAATTCATTGAATACATAGTCGATGACCCGGAACTCCACCGCCGGACCCACTCCGGCTCCCCGCGTACTCGCGAGATAAAACCCCCAGTAACAGCGGCTGTTCCGTTTGTCGATCTGGATCAGATTTGCCACTCCGACATCGACGCCGTCAGAGACGACGATCCAATATTTACGGGAAGGGTCCTGCATCATGCCGGCGAACCAATTGCGGTGCTCTTCGGCGCTGATCTCGTGGTCCGAGTACATATATTTGCGGACCTCGGGCAGGTTGCGCCAGGCGTGCATGCAATCGCTATCGGCTGGCAGAACATCGCGCAAACTAACCATTCATCTGCTCCAGAATCACATCCGAGACTCGCGCCGCACCCGCGCCATCGACCATGCGCCGTCCTGCCGCCGACATGTGGACGCGCAAAGCCCTGTCCTGGCACAACCGCTCAAGACATGAGGGAAGTTCAACGCCGATCCGCTCCACATCGGGCAACGTCAACATCGTACCCGAGCGCTCCAGCGCCACCTGCGCCATTTTTTGATTTTCCGCCACCACCACGGCAATGGTTGGCACGCCCATGTACATCAATTCGTAGAGGGTGGACCCGGCGGCGGAAATTGCAATATCCGCCCAGGCAAATACGTCCCGCATGCTGCCGGGCTGCACCAACAATTGAATGCGGCCCTTCATCAGTGTGGCCGCCAGGTCCGCGACCTCAGCCGAGCATGCACTCCCTGATCCGAGCACAACGCGGACCTCCCAGTCACTCTCTGCCAGCGGGGCGAGGATACGCAATACCCGGGGCGTGAGACCGGCGGGATCGGAACCTCCAAAGGTAACAACCAGCCGCTTTACCCTGTCGTGATCGCGCGG
>DASZRZ010000017.1:0-1521 GCA_035548935.1 Terriglobales bacterium | reverse complement strand
CGGAGGTTACGGTGAAGTTCGTCTCTGTCTGGCGCGCGGTCACCTGCGCGCCTTTGACCAGTGCGCCAGTCGAGTCGGTTACTTGACCACTGATACTTCCGTATTGGATGCTTTCCTGGGCCAACAGTGGCAGCGCCCAGATGAGGGTCAACATCAAAACCGCGGAGACAAAGCGTGAGATTGGTTTCATGTGGATTGATTTCATGTGGATTGATTTCACCCGACGATTCCCTGTTTGTAACGAATTCCCCCCGCAGTGAAACGAACCCGGCGGCAGGTCGATGTGACTTTACGGGTCCATGGCTGGACCGGAAATGTGGCATATTGCCGCAGCGATGTGGCCACGGCAGGGGCAACGAGATTTGCGGGGCCCCCAGGGAAACCAGCAGAGAGACTCGTAAGGCGTTTGCCGCGGTAAATTGCCGCATCCAGCACAATGGCCAGATAGCGGTTTAGCATACAGAAGAGAGACTGCGATGATTCCCTTGCCCTCGAAGGCCGCTCCCCGAATTGCGCTACCGTGGATTATCCGTCTGCGATACGCGATGGCTGCCGGCCAGATGACAACGGCTTTCGGAGTGGACCGTATCCTTCATATTGATCTGCCGCTTGGGTGGATTTTTATCGCGCCGGGCCTGGTGGTCTTGAGCAATATATGGCTGTCGCGCCGTGACAATGCCGTAGAGCAACCGGCCAGCGTCGCCGAGTCCGCGCTCATTGGCTGGATTTTTGTGCTCGACACGCTATGCCTTACGGCGGTGCTGATGCTTACGGGCGGACCCAATAATCCATTCAGCCTGCTTTATCTGGTTCATCTGACGCTTTCCGCCACTCTCCTTACGCAGCGCCAAACATGGGCCCTGGGCGCGCTCGCGTGCCTCTGCTTCGCATCCCTGTTCTGGTGGTACAGGCCGATTGCGGCCCTGGAGATGCATCGTCACGGAGACGGAATCAACCTTCATCTGACCGGCATGTGGGTGGGCTTCGCTGTCGCATCGCTGCTGGTAACGATGTTTTCCGGCAAGATCTCGGAACTGCTACGGGAGCGGGAGGAGTCCCTGCTCCACATGCAGGAAGAGTTGGCCAAGAAGGATCGTCTCGCTTCGCTCGTGACCCTTGCCGCGGGAGCGGCACACGAACTCAGTACGCCTTTAGCAACCATCGCCGTGGTCGCAAAAGAATTGGAGCGCTACGCAACGCGCGCGGTCCCAGACGACGCTATTGCCGAAGACAGCCGTTTGATCCGGACTGAAGTTGACCGGTGCCGCGAGATCCTCCAGCGAATGAGCATTGAGGGAGCGGAACCCGCCGGAGAGGCCTTCGAAGAAGTATCGGTGGGTGCGCTCATGGCTTCGGTTCAGAGTTCCTTCTCGCCCACATTTCCCTTACAGGTCCATGTTGCGGAGGAGAACCATGCGGCCGTTCTGACGATCCCTCGACATGCGGTGGAACAGGCAATCATCGCCCTGGTGAAGAATGCCATGGAAGCGAGTCCGGCGGGTGTTCCCGTGTTTTTGTCGG
>DASZRZ010000016.1:0-1656 GCA_035548935.1 Terriglobales bacterium | reverse complement strand
GGCAAAGAGATGAAGGTGCTCGCCGGTGGTGTGCTCCGGCACGAGCTTTTCTCCGCGCAGAACGTAAATGACCAGCGCATCGTAGGCGACCAGATCGCGCAGCCGAAGCGCGAACTCGGGCAAAGTCTCATCGAGCTTGAGGGAGTTGCCGAGAATATGGAGCAGATCGCGAAGGGTCTGAGCCTCCTCCCGCGCCGAAGCGATCGACGAGACGAAGCAGGAGTCGCCGGAGGCGGCATCCATCTCCGGATCGGAGAGCTCCTCCTCCGGGAAGGTTGCCTGGGGCGCTTCGCGGAAGCGGGAGAGAGATTTGCGCGAGAGCCTCATGTCGGCCTGCGCGAGATCCTCAAGTTCACGGTAGCGGCGGACCAGAACCTCCACCACGCGGGGATCAAACTCCGTGCCCGCGCCGCGCGCAATTTCCTGAATCACCTCTTCGAGTGGGATTGCAGTCTTGTAGGGCCGCTCCGAAGCCTGGGCGTTCAAGCAGTCGATGGGTGCGAGAATCCGCGCTCCAATGGGAATTTCCTCTCCACTGATTCCAAGCGGATAGCCGGTGCCGTTCCAGCGCTCATGATGGGCTTTAACGATGGGCACCACGGGATAGGGGAAGCCGACCTGCTCCAGAATTTCGGCGCCTATAAGCGGATGAATCTTGACCTTCTCAAATTCCTCGGCCGTCAGCTTGCCCGGCTTGTTCATGATGTGATCGGGGATGGCGAGATTGCCCACGTCGTGAAGCAGCGCGGCGGCATGCACCGCGGCCAGTTCATCCTGGGAAAGGCCCAATTCCCTGGCGATCTCAACCGAGTAGGTGCACATGCGGCTGAGATGTTCCCGGCTGGTGCGGTGCTTGGCGTCAATGGCCAGTGCAAGGGCTTCAATGGTGCGAAGGTGCAAGGCTGCCATGGCCTCGCCCCGCTTGCGGCTGGTCTGGATTCCGGTGATATGTTCGCGATACGCCAGGTGCGTTGCATAGACGAGCGGGAAGGCCAGCAGAATGAGCTGCCAGGCGCCGTGGGTGCTCAGCCATCCGATCGTGCCAGCCATGACCAATCCCACGATGTAGTAGGGGAAAGTGCAGAAGTACCAGTCGGGATTCCGGCTGGGATTTCCAGTCCGGTTTGTCATACGTTGCAGCGCGTGGGGCATCGCCGACGCTACAACGAAGTAGATGGTGGCTGCGGCCGCCAGCATGAGAGGCTTGCTGTTGCCGGTGAAGTTTTCAAGAACCGAATAGGTCCAGCATGCCAGTCCGGTCGCCACTGCGGTGACGTTGCAAACGTTAAAAAGCGTGTCTGCCGCCGCCAGCTTTTTCTTGCCTTCCCAGAAGTTCTGTACCAGCGTGGCCACGCAAGCCATGAGCATGGTTTCCGCAGGGGATAGTTCAAGAACTCCCACAATTATCAGGGATGAGCTGAGCCATCGAGTCACACCCGAACCGGGGAGGCGTGCCGTAAGCGTGGAAGCCAGAATCGCGGCAGCCATGTAGCACAAGAACCGCGCCACTCCAGTGCTTTCCCACTGGACGGCACTCTTGGCAATGAATCCAATTCCAATCGCGGCGGTGATGCCGACGAAAACCTTGCTTCGGATATTCATTTTTCTTCCGGAAGTTATAGAGCAACATGAGGGCCAGCTCCCGGTCCGAAGTGA
>DASZRZ010000015.1:0-4497 GCA_035548935.1 Terriglobales bacterium | reverse complement strand
ATCAGGTGGCGGGGATTTATTCAATAGTGTTTTTCCTGCTCCTGTGCTCCACGGGGGCATACTTCGGCTGGAGAGCACAGATACAGGAAGCCATCGCGGCTGTCTTTCCCATGGGGGTATTCAACCAGCCTGCGCCGAGGGTGGAAATTCCGCCGAATGCGGAGGCGAAGTCAATATCGAGCTTTCTTCCATCGGTTCGTGAGCAGGTGCCAAATTATCCGATAGCCCGCGTCTTGTTTCCCGAGCAGGCCGGACAGCCGATCAGGTTCATGGTTTACGAGGGCAGCCGCCGTGAATCGCAACGGGCCAGCAATCTTTTCTACAATCCGTTCACTGGAGAGTTGCTGCGCGCGGACCTCTACCACAATCAACTGCCAGGAGATCGTTTGCTTGTATGGATCCCGCTCATTCATTTTGGGGCTTTCGGATCTTTCCTGATGAAGATGGTCTGGGCAGTGGGGGGCATGCTGTTCCCACTGATGGCCATCACGGGCGCAATCATGTTCGTGGGCAAGTCGAAGCCCCAATCCTAAGAAAGGCTCCGCATATCTAATTCACACGTTCTCGAATTTCCCACTGCCTACCCACACTGATCTCTACTTTTCTTTAATCATGGGGCGCGGAGAGAAAGGTAAGCCAGGGGTCACTATTTGCGCTGGGGTTGAGGGGCCAGGCGGTCTTCCAACATGCGCTGTTCCGCCAGCAGAATAACTTTGTCGATCTGGGAGTTCGATTTGTAGTAAGCGACGCCAATCGCAAAGTTGAGATTCAGTTCCGCGACTCCGGCGGTGGGCGCCCACTCATGGATCGATTCCCTGATTCGCTCCGCCAGTTTTTCAATGCCCTCCTCCTGTGCTTCGGGCAGCACCAGGAGAAACTCGTCTCCGCCAAAGCGGATGATGATGTCGGAATTGCGGATTTTGTTCTGCAGAAGAAGCGCAATCTGCCGCAGAATCACGTCTCCCCCGGTGTGTCCGAGACTTTCATTCACCCTGCGGAAGCCCGTCACATCCACCATCATGATTGCCAGAACCGATCCGTAACGGTTGGCGCGGTTGACCTCGCGCTGCAACATGATTCGCGCATACCTGCGGTTGTAGATGCCGGTCACCGGATCGAGCAGGGCAATCTCGCGATTCATCTCCGTTTCGATCTTCTGATCCTTGATCTGTTCGCGGAGCGCGTCAATCAGCGCCTCTTTGCGGGCGAGATAGAAGCTGAGCAGTAAAACAATAGCGAAGAATGCATACAGGAAAGGCGGAAGGAGGTTCAGACCCAATGGGGCTGAGCTACGGGCGGTCAGAATGGAGTCCGCGGCAATGCCAATGCCGGCCAATCCGATGGCGGCCAGGAAAAACAGCCATCGATGCCATTCCCGGCTGGCACGGCCCAGCACAATCCCGGATTCGTTAGCGGGCTTCATCGAGTTGACATCAAACGATTTAGAAGCGAATCAGATGGTTCCACTCTACCAATCCCCAGGCGGCAAAGAAACCATGGAAGCCGGGTAGTAACGGACCGCTTTGGCAGTGGCATTTTCGCTTCCGGCTCCCAGACCCACGGCACTCCCCACGGAAGACAACAGGCCGCAAGTAACCAATGCCGCCTTCCATGCCCCAAATAAAACCCGCAAGACCAAAGGCGGAATAACCGGAGTAACGCTGTAAATGCCCCTAATCAGCCGATATGCATAGTAATCTGTAAGCTTAAACAGGCACAATCCCACTTCCAGAACGAGGGTACATGGACGAAAGTAGCCTTTCTCCGCATTGTGCTTATCGTCCCATCCAAGGCATAGTTCATTATCAGCCGGGTAGCTAGCGAGCGGCAAACATGGTGGAAAAGCATGGGTAACACACTGGAAACGCTCCTCCTGCAAGCGGGGGTCCTCGACGACAGTTCGCTCAAAGAGCAGATCGACGTCGCACGCCGGCGGAACGTTTCGCTTTGGGATCTGATCGTAGAAGAAAAACATATTTCGGAAGACTCGCTTGCAGAGGCATTTTCAAAATGGCTCAAGGTGGCGCGCATCCGGCTTGCCAGCACCACCGTGGACAGTGATGCCCTGGCGCTTTTGCCGGAGGAGCTGGCGAGAAAATACGTTTGCCTGCCCATCAAAGTTGAAGGAAAAGTTCTTGTCGTTGCCCTGGCGAATCCATCCAACTACGAAGCGCTGCAGGACATTCAGTTCGTGGCAGGCAGAACCGTAAAACCGGTGGTGGCCAGCCGCACCGAAATTCTGGATGCGATCGATGAGTACTATGCCACCGAAACCGCGGCGGAAGACTTTCTGGCGAATGTGGCCGAGGCCGGGGACTTCCGCATTCTCGGCAAGGAAGACGAGTCCAATATTGAAGTCGTGGATGGCCGCAATGCGGCGCACCTGCCGCCGGTCGTCAAAATCTGCAACCTGGTAATTCATGACGCCATCCGCGCGGGCGTCAGCGACATCCACATCGAGGCGGGATTAAATGCCGTGCAGGTGCGCTACCGGGTTGACGGCGTCTTGCGCGACTACATGCAGATTCCGAAATGGCTCCATACCCCGGTGGTTTCGCGCCTCAAGATTCTTGCCAAGCTGGACATCGCCGAGCGGCGGCTGCCTCAGGATGGACGCATAAAGGTTCAGGTCCAGAAGAAATCGGTCGATATCCGGTTGTCGACGCTGCCAACGCATTTTGGCGAAAAAGTAGTAATGCGCCTGCTGGGATCGTCCGAGCGCGTACCGCTGGACGCCTTGGGATACAGCGCCAAGCAATTGCAGCTGGTGGATCATTCCCTGTTGCAGCCGCAAGGGCTGATCCTGGTAACCGGGCCGACCGGGTCCGGCAAGAGCACATCGTTATACGCAATGCTGGAGCGGCGAAGATCGCCCGAGCTCAACATTGTCACGGTGGAAGATCCCATCGAATACCAGATTGAGGGCATCAACCAGGTACAGGTCAATCCCAAGGCAGGTTTAACGTTTGCCAGCTGTCTCCGTTCCATTCTGAGGCAGGACCCGGACGTGATCCTGGTGGGTGAAATCCGCGACCTGGAAACGGCGGAGATCGCCTTCCACGCCGCCATGACCGGCCATCTGGTGTTGACCACGCTGCACACCAACAGCGCGCTCGCGAGCATCGCCCGCCTGTTGGACCTGGGGGTTGATCCCTTCACAATTACGGGATCGCTGACCCTGGTTACCGCGCAGCGCCTGGCACGCAAAATCTGCTTCCATTGCAAAGAGGAGTACGTCCCTTCCGAACAGGTCCTGGAGAAGCTGCATGTGACGGAAGAGATGAAATTTTTCCGTGGCCGTGGATGTTCGGCCTGCGCCAAGTCGGGATATTCGGGCCGCGTAGGAATCTACGAGATATTACGGATCAGCGGCGCCTTGAAGGAACTCATCCATCGCAAGGCCTCAGAGGCGGATATGCGCCGGGTGGCGGGTTTGGCGGGCGGGCGTTTCCTTTTGCAGGATGCGATGGACAAGGTGCGCGAGGGGGTAACAACTTTAGAGGAGGTTCTCCGGGTCGTGCAGCTGGAAGAGGACGACCTGCGCCGCTGTCCGAAGTGCGAATGCTTTATCAGCTCCGATTTTTCCACATGCCCCTACTGTCTTTTCGCTCTCAAGCATGTCTGTAACCACTGCGGACAGGAGTTGAAGCTCGAGTGGAAGCTTTGCCCTTACTGCAATAACTCCATTTCTGAGACGCGGCCTGGGGAGGCTTCCGCTTCCCACCCTATGCTGCCGGGCCAGTTGGCAGAGAGGCGAACCGTTGAGGGGAACTCCGGCAATGTGCGGCAGGGGCGGCGTAAGACCGACATGGTGATTGGAGGCTCAGATCCCAGCCGCAAGAGTCCCCGCATCCTTGTGGTGGATGATGACGAGGGCATCAAGAAGATCGTGGCAAAAGGGCTGGAGCAACTTCCCATGCCGGTTGAGGTTCTCACCGCGTCTGACGGGGCGGAAGCTCTGAAGATCATTGAGACCAATCTCGTCGATCTGGTGATCCTCGATGTGATGATGCCGGGCATGGACGGCTTCGCAGTATGTGAGCGCCTGCGCTCCGACATGCGAACGGCGTTTATCCCTGTGCTGATGCTGACCGCCAGCGCCGAGGACGATCACCGCACCAAGGGCTACATGATTGGCACCGATGACTACATGAACAAGCCCTTTTCAATGCCGGAGCTGAACCTCCGCGTCTCCCGGCTACTGAAAAGAACCTACGGGCTATAAATTTTGGATTGCTACGCCATTCTCGGTCTTGATCCCGGTGCTTCTACCGAATCCATCAAGATCGCCTACCGCAGGCTTGCCCGAGACAACCATCCTGACCTGATTGCAAGCCGCGATGCGGAGACCCTGGCCGCAGCATCCGAGCGGATGGCGGAAATCAATCAGGCCTACGCAGTCCTCTCCCGGACGGCGGTAAACAAGGCTTCCCCGAAAGACGACCTGTCTTCCGTTCCGGCCAGACGCGAGACTTCCCCGTCGGCTCGCGCCTCCAG
>DASZRZ010000014.1:0-6607 GCA_035548935.1 Terriglobales bacterium | reverse complement strand
CGAAAGCCGCCTGAAGCGGCTTTATAGCATTTACCTGAAGCTCCAGCGGCAGCGCATCAATGTGGACCAGGTCTACGACCTGCTTGCGGTGCGCGTGATTACCACCTCCATCCAGGACTGCTACGGCACTCTCGGCATCATGCATAACCTTTGGCGGCCCGTGCCCGGCCGTATCAAGGACCACATTGCGATGCCGCGTCCGAATTTCTACCAGTCGCTGCACACGTCGGTCATCGCGGATGATGGCACTCCCTTTGAAGTGCAGATTCGTACCGAGGAAATGCACAAGATGGCGGAGGAGGGCATTGCCGCGCACTGGAAGTACAAAGACGGCCCCGTCTCTGCCCGCGACGAACAAAAGCTGACATGGCTGCGCCAACTGATGGACACGCAGCGCGATATTTCCGATCCCAGCGAGTTCCTCTCCACCCTCAAGGTCGATCTCTATCCGGAAGAGGTTTATACCTTCACCCCCAAGGGCAAGGTGGTGGTTCTCCCCCGGGAGGCAACGCCCATCGACTTCGCCTACGCCATTCACTCGCAGGTCGGCGACACGTGCGTGGGCGCGAAGGTGAACGGCCGCATGGTTCCGCTTCGCTACAAGCTGCGCTCGGGCGACATCGTGGAGATCGTTACCCAATCCGGCCATCATCCCAGCCGCGACTGGCTTGGGTTGGTGAAGTCTTCCCGCGCCAAGCAGAAGATACGCCACTGGCTCAACGTGCACCAGCGTGAGCGCGCCATTGAGATCGGGCGCAAATTGATCGACAAGGAGTCGCGCAAGTACCGGGTCTCCATGAAAGATGTTTCGCCGGAGGCTCTGGAGAAGGCCGCTTCCGAATATGGACTGGGACGCTACGACGATCTGCTGGCTGCCATTGGCTACGGGAAGGTTTCCGCGCGCAAGGTGATTGCCAGGTTCGCTTCCGCCGAGCTGGCTCCGGAAGGCACGACATTAGACGAGGCCAAGGCCAGCGGCTTGAGCAGCGTGGTACGCCGCGTCTTCGGTGGAGAAAATAATTCCATCAAGGTTCGCGGGCATAACGATCTGCTCGTCTATCGCGCCCGTTGTTGTAATCCAATCCGTGGGGAGGAGATCGTCGGCTACGTGACGCGCGGCAAGGGCGTTGCCGTGCACTCCAGGAATTGTCCCAACGTCACCAATCTGATGTACGAGTCCGACCGCCGCATCGACGTGGAATGGGGACGCGCCGCCAAGGAGGATTCGCTCTCCGGCTTCCCCGTGAGGCTTACCGTTTATTGCGACGACCGTTACGGAATGCTGAAGCAGATGACCGCCATAATCACGGATGAGAAAAGCAACATCCGCAATATCGAGGCCAAGACCTCCAACACGCTGGCGACCATTGAAATCGTTCTCGATATCGACGATGTCGCCCATCTTCAGCGCATCATGAACGGCGTCCGCAAGATTCCGGGCGTCCACGATGTTCAGCGCATCCAGAAGCTGTAAAAGCGCGGGTTGAAGCTGGTCTGCAAAAAAGCTGAAAAAACAGGATTTAAGAAAAGGGGCTGAGAAAGAATGGCGCGAGAGATTATTTCCACCGGGCTTGCACCCAAGGCCATTGGACCGTATTCGCAGGCTGTGAAAGCCAGCGGGCTGATCTTCCTTTCCGGACAGATCGCGCTCGATCCCGCAACCGGGCAGATTGTTGAAGGCGGCGTTCGCGCCCAGACCGAGCGCGTGCTCAAGAATATATCGGCGGTTTTAGAGGGCGCTGGCGCGGAGATGTCCAGCGTGGTGAAGACGGTTGTCTACCTGAAGAATATGAGCGATTTCGCGGCGATGAATGAAGTTTATGCGCAATTCTGGCACGACAAGTATCCCGCGCGTTCCACGGTCGAGGTTGCCCAGCTTCCCCGGAATGCGCTGGTGGAGATTGATGTAATCGCTCTGGGCTGATTCTTTAAGCTGCTAGGTCCAGGGAGCCCACCGGCCATAGGGGTAGGTCCGGGAGCGATTCGCGCTCCAACTGGCTGCCCGGCGCAATCCCGAGCCGCCATCCATCAGGCGGGTGCGCTCCTGCAAATCGAATGACCGCAGATATTCCCGGATCAGCTGCGGCATGGTCATTCGCAACGCCGCGAAAAAATTATGCTCCGCCATTGCCTGCTGCTTCTCCGCCGATGACAGCAGCGAGACCAGTTGCTTTCCCAGTTCAAAAGCATCTCCGATGGGGAAGAAGTCCACTGCCATGTGCTCATCGATGGCCATGTCGCGGAACTCCGGAATGTCGGAGGAGATGATGGGCAGACCATACTGGCAGGCCTGGTGAGCGGGACCGCTCGACCCAGTCGACGAATTGTAAGGAAGCACCACCACGCTGGAGCTTGCATAAAGCCCGGGGATGTCGTCTTCCGGCACGTATCCCCGGAACTCATAGCGGTCATTCCCCCGGTACTTCTCGGCAAAGGATTCCCAGTAGCCGGGCATGGTGTGGTGATTCGCTCCCGCCACCACCAGTTTGGCGTTGGGGATTTCCTCCAGCACTCTGGGAAAGGCCTCAAACAGGGTTTCCAGTCTCTTGTAAGTTCCCCAATGTCCGATGGCCAATACCCGGTGGTCTGGCTTTCCACGGCGGGAGAAATCAGGGCGCTCGGGCCGGGCTCCTAGAATTCCGTGCGAGCGAAAATGAACGTTTTGCGCGCGGTAGCGCTCCACCAGCGTGCGGCGGTATGCCGGAAGAAGCACGGTGATGGAATTGGAAAGCAGAAGCATCCGGGTCGCCACCGAGCTGGCCATCCGGAACATGCGCTCGGCCTTGATATTGGCCGCGGACATGTCCACATGCTCCATGATGTGATGAAGGGTCACGTGCGTGTTATATCCCGCGGCCCGGACCATGGCGGGAATGCAAAGTCCCGCGAAAGCCGCAACCGGGAACTGCTGCGTGCCGAAGGTGGAAAACACCAGGTTGAACCACACCACATCCGGACGAATCTGGCGCAACGCCTTCATGATGCGATGAGGGTTCGAAACGGAGTTGAACTTCCAGCAGCGCAGCACGTCGAACTCGGGAAGCTCCTCCGCCAGGGAGATGGGGGTTCCATTGGCATCGGTGGCGAAGTCCACCTCTTCCAGCCGGTCTCCCATCACGGTCAGGCTGATCAGGGGATTCTTCTGCAGCTCGCGGGCGAGATGCAGTCCGTATTCGTTCAATTGACGCCCACCAGGCGGAAAAGCCGTTACCAGACAGATTTTCATTCAAGCCCTTGGTTAAAACATTGAAGCCCTTGGTTAAAACAGGGTGAAGCGAATGACCGGAAGGAACGTTGAATGCTTCCCGCCGGAGAAGTTGAAAAAATCCTGCTGCTGAAGTCCCACGGAAAAACGCAGAGGGTAGTCAACTGGCGCCATATCTGCTCCTTCGCCATGCGTGCGCCGCAGCGTTTTCACATAGGTCACAAAGGCTCCGCTCTGCACGTTGTCGTAGTCGTGGATTCCCATGCCGCGCGAGAAGGTCATGTTTCCATCCACCGTCCAGTGTCTTGCGGGTTTCAGCGTGAAGTCGATTGCCGGACGCACGGACTGGCCGAGAACGTATTGCTGGTCCTGTACGCGCCATCCCCGGATGTACTCGGCCATCCCGCGCAGCCGGAGCCTTTCGCCGAACTTGTGCTCTACTCCGAGATAGCTGGAAGTGCTGAACCACTCCCGTGGCTGCGGGCGAAAGACCAGGTCGCGGACCCAATATCCGCTGATGAGCGCCGTCCTGCCCCAGGGCCGTCCCACACGGAACTCCAGGCGTCCGGCCAGATCACGCGAACTCAGGTTGCTCAGTAGGAACGGTCCGGCCTCATGAACTCCGTATCCGCTTATGGATAACCAGTTGAAGAGGGAGTTCGTCGAAAAATATACGAATTGCTTGAAGAGGTTCTGGTTCATCTCCACCGGCGAGTCCCGGTCCCGGCGGAATGTGTATTGAAGACCGGTGTTGAAGCTGATGGTGTTCTGGCCCATCCGCAGTACGGGATTCAATGCCCCGTTGAGGGCATAGTCATAGGTGTTGCGGTTAACGATGATGTTCTGGCTGGGCAGGGAAATCTGCCCCCGGGCATTGCGCATCTGCGCGAACCCGCTGATCAGCGGAAGCCCGTCCTGATGAATGCGGAAACCGTTCGTCCAGCGGGTCTCGATGGAATGGCGCGGCGTGGGCAGGCCGCTTCCGGAGGCTCCGAAGATTCGCGCATCCATGGCATACACCGTCGAGTCTTCGAATTCAGGGGCTACAGAAAAGTCACTGCTGAAGCTGATGCGGTCGTTCACCCGCAATCCCTCCTGCCCGGCCAGTTCTTCGAGTTGGCGTCCGGCGGTGTCGTCTTCTCCGGAGACGGTCTGGGCACGGGCAAAGGCGCTCATGGCGCTGACGTCCTGCCGCCGCTGGCGGAAGATGCTGGCCTGAGCCAGCATGTACTCATAGTTTTCCTGGTACGCCGCGGGATTGCCGAGCGAGGCAAGCTCCGCCTGGGCACGGCGGTTGTCTCCCTGCGCCAGGTAGGTATTTGCCAGCGCGATGGCCACCACCTCATCGGCGGCGCCAGCCGCGCGTGCGCGCTTGAAAATAGCCTCGGCAAGATCAAAGTCCTGCATGCCGAGAAATAAATCCCCGGCCTGCAGCAGATGCTCCGTGGTGATGGGAGAGGCTTCTCCAATGCGCGATTCCGCGAAGGCGAGACTGATCTCCTGCCGCGCCTCCTCCCATTGACCTTCGCGCTGCATGGCGCGCGCAATCGCCAGCCGGGCTTGAATGCGGTCGGAATCGGGAGCGTCGAGAGCGCGGGTGAAGCGTTCCATGGCGGCCTCATGGTCTCCGGAAATCAGCAGGGCATCGCCGGTGGCCAGCAGAATGCCCGACTGCTCCGATCCCTGCTTTTCCGCTTCTTCCACGTAGCGCAGGGTTTCCTGCCGGTTCTTCAGCTGTGCCTGCGCATGTGCCATCTGCGAATAAATGACGGGATCATCCGGCGAAAGGCGCATGGCGTTGCTCAATACTTGAAAAGAGTCGTTATACCGCCGCAGGTGGTAAAGAGTTTCCGCCAGGGCAAGCTCCAACGTGAGGTCGTCCGGCTGGAATTTCATCGCGGCGCGGTATTCCATCTCGGCCTTGCCGAGCAGCCCCTGCTGCCGGAGAGCGGTGGCTCGCGCAATATGCGTCGCCGAGGATTCGCCCAGAGTTTTTGCGGCCTTATCCACCTGCTCCAGTGCGGCGCGCGGGTGGCGCAGCTCCAGTTGGGCATAGGCCAGGCCGAGGTGGGCTTCTCCATTGTCCGGTTCGAGTTTCAGGGCTTCATTAAAGTCCGCACTGGCCCGCTCTGAGTTCTGCAGGTCGTTGAGCACGTAGCCGCGGTTGATATACGCGGTCACAATTTTAGGATCACGGCGCAGGGTTTCACTGAAGAGCTCCGCCGCCTGATCCAGTAATTCGCCACGTTTGTAAACGTAGCCGGCCAGCAGCGGAAGATCGGGCTCATCCGGTATGGCGTTGATGTAGCGGGAAGTAAGTTCGAGCAATTCGTCGTAGCGCCCGAGGTAGAGCAGGTCGTATCCCAGATAGACGACCGCATCGCGATCCCGGGGCAGCTTTTGGATTACCTGGTAGCCCACCACCGCCGCATCGGCATATTTGCCGGTCCATGTAAGGTAGCGCTCCCGTTCGCGCAGGATGTAGGCGTTACCGGCCATGGCGGGCGTGGCTCGTTGCAGCCAGCGGCCTGCAATATCGAATTGATGGCTTTCAATTCCCGCATTGGCTCCGCCCGAAAGGATCAGGGGGTCCGTGGGAGCGAGAGTGTAGGCCTTTTCGTAGGCCTCCTGCGCGTCGGAAAAGTGACGCAGCGAGGTGAACATGTCGCCCAGCGCGAGGAACGGGACATGATTCTTCGGGTCCGCTGCCGCCAGTTGCCGGAAGTATGCTTCTGCGGCTTTGTTGTCTCCCATATCGCGCGACAGATATCCAAGAGCGGTGAGGGCCCAGGGATTCGTGGCGTCCTTCGTAAGGACTTTTTCGTACGACCGGTGAGCCTCCTGCTTGCGGCCAAGCCGCCACTGCACGCTGCCGAACTGCAGCAGTGTGTTGGGATCGTCGGGTGCAAGCGACAAGGCTTCTTTCAGATCGGCATCGGCTCCCGCCGTGTCATTCAGGTTTGCCTTGAGAGCGCCGCGCATGCGCAGAAAATCGGCTCGTTGCGTACCTTGCACCTGCAAGGGCTGCATTGCTTCCAGCGCGCTTGTGAACTGTTCGCGAGCGGATTTCTCGTCGCCGGATCCCCGGTACAAGTCGGCCAGGCTCATCCGCAGCTGAATCGAGTAGAGCACACCCTCATCCACACTCTGCGGCATGTTCTGCAGAGCGATGCCGTATTCATGGATCGCATCTGTATCTCGTCCCTGCTGCTTGAATACTTCGGCACGGATTGCGTGCACCCGGTAATACCCGGCATTGATGGTGGAAGCGCGATCCAGAAATTTTGTGGCTTCGGCATAGGAGCCAATTGCCAGGTTGGCGCCCGCCGCCGCCAGTTGAAGGCTGAGCTGATTGGGAGCGGCCATCGCCGCCCTGCCATAGTTCTGTGCGGCCTCTTTGCG
>DASZRZ010000013.1:0-9351 GCA_035548935.1 Terriglobales bacterium | reverse complement strand
TTCAACGCGCCGATAAAACCTTCGCAAGTTCATCGGGATCGGTAATGGGGGGCTGGCAGGAGAAATTTGTGCAGACCACGGCCATGCCGCGTCCCTGGGTTGCGCCCGGAATTGCCGGGATGGTTTCGGCGAGGGCGGGCGGCAGATATTGTGGCGTGACCTCGCTGTCGTGCAGGCGGATTACAAGTTTGTTGACTGCGAAGGGAGCAAGTGCGGCGGCGTAGAGCTGGTCCGCCAG
Source organism: Terriglobales bacterium (assembly GCA_035548935.1). Classification (GTDB taxonomy): domain Bacteria; phylum Acidobacteriota; class Terriglobia; order Terriglobales; family Acidobacteriaceae; genus DASZRZ01. The sequence goes on along the minus strand of DASZRZ010000013.1, from coordinate 9,113 downwards.
GGGATCGTTGCCGATGACGATGACCTGTGTATGCCCGTGGAGCAGCCATGCCGCTGCGATTCCGTAGGTTCCCGCGAAGATGCCAAACTGGGGCGCGGCGGCGGCGAATACTTCCAGCGTCTGCTCGGCCTTGTCGTGGTAAGAGCTGTCGCCGGTAAAGGCGTGCATGCGCAGCAGGGCGATGGCAGCGGCGCTGTTGCCCGCGGGAGTGGGCGAATCCTGAAAGGGCTTGCGGCGGGCGGTCAGGGCCCCGAGTTTGCCCTTTCCATCGCTCATCTCCGCATCAAAAAATCCTCCCCCGGTGGAGTCGTGGAAGCGCTCGATCATGGCGTCAACGATCTGGCGGGCGAAGTTGAAGTAGCTCATGGAAGCCGTGATCTGGTAGGCGTCGAGGCAGGCCAGCGCCGTGAAGGCGTAGTCGTCGAGCATGCCGGGCACATTGCGGCCCGCGGCTTTGGGATCGGAATAAGCAATTACGTGCCGCAGGCCTGCATTCTTGTCCCATGCCTGTGTAAGGATGCGGTCGAGCGAGCGCAGCGCGAAGTGGCGCACCTCGTCACTCGAAAAGACGCGAGCCGCCTCCAGATAGGCGGAGATGCACAGGGCGTTCCAGTTCACATAAACGGTTTTGTCGATATAGGGTGTGGGCCGCCGGAGGCGCGCGGCATACATCTTCTCCCGCGCCGAGGCCAGCAGCGCGGAGATGCGCTCCGGCTGCATGCCAAGGCGAATGCCGATTTCTTCCATGGAAAGATGCACGCGCAGGACATTCTTTGCATGGTTGTGGTGCATCTGGCCGATGTCGTTAATGTCGTAATAGAGCTGGGCCACCCGCAGTTCGTCCTCATTGGCGGCGAGCGCCTCGCGGGCTTCCTCGCTGGTCCACGTGAAGTAGTCGCCGTCATCTTCCAGGGAGTAGTCGGCATCCTGTGAACCGTAGAAGCCGCCATTTTCGCGGTCGCTGAGCCACGCGTCCATCCAGCGGATGATGTCCTGGGCAACGGCGGCAAAAAAAGAGTTGCCGGTCGCTTGATACGCGTGGACATAGTTCTTCAGCAGCTCCGAGTTGTCGTAGGACATCTTCTCGAAGTGTGGAACGATCCAGCGCTCGTCCACCGAATAGCGATGGAAGCCTCCGGCAAGCTGGTCATAGACGCCTCCGCGGGCCATGTGCTCCAGGGTGACGGTGATGAGGTTGCGCAACTCGGGATCGCCGGAGCGGGCATAGGCGTGAAGGAGCAGGTCGTTGGCCGAGGGATGAGGGAATTTGGGGGCCGAGCCGAAGCCTCCGTTCTCGGCGTCGAAGAGGCGCTTGGCTCCCTCCACCATGGACTCGATGATGTTGGCGGGAACGCGATCGGCGGATTTGCCGGCGAAGGTCTCCGAGTTGGTCACAGCGGTGAGCACCAGTTCGCTCTGGCGCATGACCTCTTCTTTTTTCTCGCGGAATGCCTGGGAGATGCTCAACAGCACCCGGCTGAAGCTGGGGCGCCCATAGCTCTCAAGGGGAGGGAAGTAGGTTCCTCCAAAGAAGGGCTTGCCCTCGGGCGTAAGAAAAACGGTCAGCGGCCATCCTCCCTGCCCGGTCATGGCGGAGACAGCGGCCTGGTAACGGCTGTCCACATCAGGGCGCTCATCGCGGTCCACTTTAACGGCTATGTAGTTCTCGTTGATGATCCCGGCGATCTCGGCACTCTCGTAGGATTCACGATCCATCACATGGCACCAGTGGCACCACACGGCGCCGATATCCAGAAGTATCGGCTTGTTCTCCCGCTGGGCGGTGGCAAAAGCCTCCTCGCCCCATTCGTGCCAGCGCACGGGCTGGTGCATGGCGGAGCGGAGGTAGGCGGAGGAAGCACTCGTCAGAGAGTTGTTCGCTGTGGTCATAAATTTTCAGTATAGAGGGGAAAGACCTTTCACCACAAAGGACACCCCGGCGTGACACGCAGTGCGGGTTCAGCTAAGCTGTTACGCTTTCCAGACTTTGACTTTCCAAACTTTGATGACGATGAGCGGCTACATGCTGGCTGCCCCATCATGATGGAGTGACACGTATGCGGTTTCTTGCCCGGTTACAACCTCTGGCTTTGCTGGTGATGCGTCTTTCGCTTGGAGCCATTATGGCCGCCCATGGATATCAGAAAGTCACCAATATCCAACGCACCATGGGCATGCTCTCCAAGATGGGTATTCCCACGTGGATGGCCTACCTCAATGCCTATGGAGAGTTTCTCGGGGGAATTCTGGTGCTGATCGGCCTGCTGACCTCTTTTGCCGCACTGGTCATAGTGATTGATTTGGTCGTTGCCATCGCCAAGGCCCACTGGTCGCACGGTCTTACCGGCCAGGGCGGATACGAATTTCCGCTGGCTTGTGCCACCCTTGCCTTTGCACTGATCTTTTTCGGAGCCGGTCCACTCTCGATCGATCGCGCGATCTTCAAAGGGGGTTCGCGCCCTCGCAAGAGCGCCCGCGCTTAGATTGAGCGATTCAGTGGGATAACGCTGCCCTGACGCTCAGAATCCGGCGAGGCTGGTGATTGCGTCGAAGATTTTGGCCGGCTGCGGCAGGATGACGTTTTCCATCAGGGGCTGATAAGCGACAAAACTGTCCAGGGCTGCCACGCGGCGAACCGGGGCTTCCAGGTCGTCGAAGAGTTCGTCGGCAATACGGGCGGCTATTTCGGCGCCGTATCCCCAGCTCAGGGTGTCTTCATAGGCGACAAGGACACGATGAGTCTTGCGTACGGATTCCGCGATGGCCTCCCAGTCGTAAGGGCTGAGGGATCGCAGGTCCACAATCTCCACGCTGATGCCGCGCTCTCTTTGTGCGCGCTGGGCAGCCTGCAGGGCGCGCGGCACAACCGCGCCATAAGTGATCACCGTTACGTCGCTTCCCGCCTGTACCACTTTGGCCTTTCCAAAGGGGATGGTGTAATCGGGTCCGGGATAGGGGGCGCGTCCATAGGTCTCACGGTAGAGCCGCTTGTGCTCCAGAAACAGCACCGGGTCGTCGCAGCGGATGGCGGTACGCAGCAGGCCATTCGCATCCAGCGCATTGGAGGGGAAAATCACGCGCAGGCCGGGAATATGCGTGAAGATGCTCTCGCCCGACTGCGAGTGATAAATGCCACCCCCCGTAAGATATCCCCCAATGGCCACGCGGATCACCAGCGGGCATGAGAAATCGTTGTTCGAGCGCCAGCGGATCAGCGGCAGCTCATTGCGCATCTGGTGCATTGCGGGCCATATGTAGTCGAAGAACTGGATTTCCACCACGGGCTTCAGGCCGCGCGTCGCCATGCCGATGGCGCGTCCTACAATATTGGCCTCCGCCAACGGCGAGTTGAAGACACGATCCGACCCGTATTGCGTCTGCAGGCCGGCGGTGAGCTTAAAGACGCCCCCTTTGCCTTTAACCAGCTTCTGTTGAAGATACTGATCGCGGCTGCAATCGGCGACATCTTCGCCGAAGATCACGACGCAATCATCGCGCCGCAATTCGTCGCTCAGGCAAGCCCCGATGAGGTCGGCCATGGTTTTCTCCGGCGCTGGAGAGGAGGCGGCTTCACCAGGTATTGCCGCGGGCTGCGCCGGTTCCACCGCGAAGCTTGCCGAGGTGGGGTCGATATTGGGCGAGTAGATATACCGGCTCACCGAGTCGGGGGATGCGGGAGCCGCCGCCAAAGCCTGATCGGTCGCCTGTTGAACCTCAAGATCGACCTCGGCCTCCAGTTGGACCAGGGACTCATGGTCGAGCAAGCCCTCGCGAAGCAGGAACATCTGAAGCTTGGTGATGGGATCGCGCTTGGCCTGCTCCTGCCGCTCGGCATCAGGCCGGTAGGAACGCTCATCATCGGACAGCGAGTGCGAGTAAGGCCGCACCACGTGGGCATGTAAAAAGACCGGACCCTTACCCGAACGGATGTAGTCGATGGCTTTTTTCAGCGCGGAGTGGCTGGCGAAAACATCGGTGCCATCAAATTCGTCGAAATGGAAGTGGGGGAAGTTGGCCACCAGCCGCGAAATGTTTCCACCCGGAGTCTGGGCCTCGACAGGGACAGAGATGGCATACTCATTGTCCTCAATCAGCATGAGCACCGGCAGCTTTTCATTGGAGACGGTGTTCATGGTCTCCCAGAACTCGCCCTCGCTTGTGCTGCCTTCTCCAGTGGAGACAAAGGTAATCTCGTCGCCATGGAAAGCAACATCCTTGAACTGGCGGTAGTCGATTGCCTGGCCAGCCCCCGCCTCTGCAGGGCCGCGCGGTCTTTTGGCCGCCTCGGGATGGCGGGCGAAGTAGCGCCCCGCTTCGGCGCATCCCACCGATTGCAGCAGTTGAGTGCCTGTGGGAGAGGAGCCAGTAACAATGTTGAGTTTGGGGTCGCTCCAGTGGGAGGGCATCTGGCGGCCTCCGCTGGCGGGATCGTCCGCCGCGCCGACAGCCTGCAACATCATGTCCAGCGGAGGCACGCCCAGCGCCAGGCACAGGGCCCGATCCCGATAGTAGGGGTAAAACCAGTCGTAGCCGGGTTTGAGCAGCAGGCCCGCGGTCACCAGCACGGCTTCATGCCCGGCACAGGAGACCTGAAAGAAGATTTTCTGCTGGCGCTTGAGCAGCACCTCCCGGTCGTCCATCCGGCGGGAGAGGTGCATCAGGCGATAAATTTGAAGCAGTTGCTCTCCGGTCAAACCATCGTAGGTCTTTTCCGGGCGCTTTTCGGCCGCCAGCGGTTTCACCTCGGTCCTGGTCGCCATCGTTACTCCTCGGAGGTTGGCTGTCGCACGCCACTCTTGCGCTCACCTGGGCACTGACTTTCGATCCGGCCACAGCTGTATGAATGAATTGTAAAACCGGCGGGACAAAAGGAACAGAGTTTCCGGTGCTGGGCTAAAAACGTGTTGTGTTTCTATGGGGAGAAGTGGCAGCACTACCAGCATTCAGTCTTTGAGATTTGCCCCCCATTGAATAATTGTCTAAGGTGTATTTCCTTTATTGAAGGGGAACTGCCCATGACAATTCAGATTGGTCTGTTAGGAAATGACGGCATCTTGTTGGCGGGGGACACGCGATGCACGAACAATCCACCACTATATGAGGTTCATCGTGGTCTGCGAGTCGGATACAACGCCACGAAGATTATTTCCAGCCATGAGCAAAAAATTGCAATTGCTTGTGCAAGAAACCTAGAAACAGCCCGTCATATCGCAAATGAAATTATCTCTTCCAGCATGACCGAGGAAGAATGGCTCTCCCCAATTCTCCGCATTGAGGAGATTGGGGCTCGAGTTCTCGCCAAGGCAGATGGTCGAAATGATGCGCATTGTTTAATCGCGAAGATGGGGGCTCAGCCGCGTCTTTTCTTATTCATGTATGCCACTGTGAATGGTGAACCGGGGAAGCCGCTGTGCGAAGAGATCACCACGAATGCTGTTGCTGGCGACAATATGAATGCAGCAATATTTTGGGTTGATAGATACTACGAGAAAAAGCCAATCCGCTCTCTAATTCCTATGGCTGCTCAATTCGTGGTTATGGCAGGAAAGCTAAATTCAGGTGTTATCAATGGGTTGGAAATGGTTTTGTGCGATGCCAATGGAGTTCATCGTCTTTCGGCAGAATCCATTGCTACTTTAGAGCGTCAAGCTGATGAGTGGGATAAAAAAATCAGCGAACTATTTTCCGCCTACTCCCAGCAATTTACCTATGCTCAAGACGTAATCCGTTAAAACACCCTGAATCGCAGGGCATGCCGCACAAAGTCTGATGAGCCCGCCAAGAGTTGTAAAAGGCGACGTAAATCTCAGCCGTCGCATTGTCAGGCGCTTCTAGATTACATCCCATCCGTTGCGCGGGTATGTGACGCAATCGATAAATTTGAGAGCCGCGAATGAGGGAGATAAGAAGTAGCAAGCCCTACTCAGCGCCCGGCTTCCATGCCCACGTTCTACAATGATCCCATGCTGAACTTCAATCGCGCCGTGCCCACCCGACGCATACGGCTTCTGGTATTCGACCTGGATGGCACCCTGATCGATTCCCGCGAAGACCTTACAAATTGCATCAATGCCATGCTCCGCTACCTCGGCAGAAACGAGCTGCCCACGGAGGTGATCTCCAGCTACATCGGTGATGGCGCTCCCATGCTGGTGCGGAGGGCGCTGGGCGATCCCGACGATCAGCAACTATTCGAGTCGGGGCTGGATTACTTTCTTTCGTTTTACCGCGAGCACAAACTGGATCACACCAAGGCCTATGAGGGAATCCACGAGGCTCTGCGGGAGATGCAGCGCCACTCCGGCGAAAACGGCAGGCTCACCTCCGCCATATTGACCAACAAGCCGGTCAACCCCTCGCGCCAGATTGTGCAGGCGCTGGGACTGGCGGAGTTCTTTGCCCAGGTTTACGGGGGCAACAGCTTTGCCACCAAGAAGCCCGACCCGCTGGGAATCCAGACCTTGATGAAGGAGTTTCAGGTTGCGCCCGATGAGGTGCTGATGATTGGTGACACCGATATCGACACGCTTACCGGACGCAATGTCGGCGCCTGGACCTGTGGAGTGCGGTATGGATTTGATCCGTCAAGATTGGAGCTTGTTCCTCCGGATATCCTCGTGGATGTTCCCGGAGATTTGCCTCTGATCTTCGCGCCCGGGAACCGCCCGCCACTCGAAGCTCATTCGTTACGCGATATTCTGGCGTAGTTGGTGCAGACTTATTACGCAGCCCGAATAACTCAATCTTCACTTTAAGTTTACTTAAGTTCACTTATGACCAGGAACGGCACCGAACCTCTGGGCTGGACGGCGGCGGAACTCCGCAAGCTGCGTTCGCTGAAGACCCCCCATGGCATCCAGCGCATGCTGGACGATATGGACTACCACATCGGCACCACCTGCTGGTCTCCGCGCATGGTGTTGCGGGAGGGCACGGCCCATTGCCTTGAGGGCGCGATCTTTGCCGCGGCGGCTCTGCGCGTTCTGGGATATCCCCCTCTGGTCATCGATCTTGAGGCTGAGCGCGATACCGATCATGTGGTGGCGGTATTCCAGGTGCGCGGCCACTGGGGAGCGCTGGCGAAATCCAACTATGCAGGATGCCGTTACCGCGAACCGGTTTACCTCTCATTGCGCGAACTTACAATGAGTTACTTCGACGATTACTTTAATCTTCTGGGGGAGCGCAGCCTGCGAACCTTTTCGCGTCCCGTGGACCTGGGCCGCTTCGACGCCATGGGCTGGACCACCGCGGAAAAGAGTGTCTGGTACATCCCTGAATACCTCTGCCACATAAGCCATACCCCGCTGCTTACTCCGTCGCAGTCACGCGCCTTGCACCGGCTGGACCGCCGCTCGGTGGAATCGGGGTTGGTGGGGCACAGGGTTAAGAAGGCGGCTTCCAGGCACTGATTCGAGGCAATGATTCGAAGCAATGATTCGAAGCAATGATTCGAAGCAATGATTCGAAGCAATGATTCGAGCCATCGCGGCTTTTTTCCGGACACCCGTTTCCACCACCCGGTTTCGAGCCTGCGTATTTCCATTTTCAGAAGGTCTTTTCTGAATCCCGGACGCTCCCGCTCGCGTCTGATAACCTGAAGCAAGCAATGGCAGAAGCCCAGGAAGAGGATGTACTCGGCAAAGCTTACGACAGCCGCCTGATGAGGCGGCTCCTGCGCTACCTACGTCCCTACTGGTGGCAGGTGCTACTCGCCCTGGTGGCCATTGTGCTCAAGGCCGCCGCCGACATTCTTGGTCCATATCTGACCAAGGTCGCCGTCGATAAATATCTGGCCCACGTTCCCGGAAGCAAATCCCTCCTGGACCGCATACTCAGCCCCGAGCCTCTGGTGGGAATCGCCCAGGTTTCGGCGATGTTTATCGGCACGCTCTGCATCAGCTTTCTGCTGGAGTTCACGCAAACCTACTTTATGCAGTGGACCGGCCAGAAGGTGATGTTCGACCTCCGGAAGGAACTCTTCCGGCACCTTCAGAACATGCACGTGGCGTTCTTCGATAAGAACCCGGTGGGAAGGCTAGTCACCCGCGCCACCACCGATGTGGACGCCCTGAACGAAATGTTCACCTCCGGCGTGGTGTCGATCTTCGAGGACATCTTCGTTCTGGCCGGCATTGTGGTCATCATGCTCCAGCTGGACTGGCGGCTGGCGCTGCTAACCTTTGCGGTACTGCCGCTGATTGCCGTGGCCACCATGATGTTTCGCACCAAGGTGCGTGAGTCTTACCGGCGAATCCGGGTTGCGATCGCCCGCATTAACTCCTACCTGCAGGAGCACGTGAGCGGAATGATCGTGCTCCAGTTATTCAATCGCGAGCAGCGGGCCTACGAGCAGTTCGAAAAAATCAATGCCACGCACATGGACGCCTTCAAAGACGCCATCATGGCGCACGCCGTCTATTACCCCATTGTGGAGTTTCTCTCGGCGGTGGCGATCGCCACTGTCATCTGGTTCGGCGGAGGGCAGGTGCTGGTGGGGGCGGCCACGCTCGGCGTGCTGGTGGCGTTTATTCAATATGCCCAGAGGTTCTTCCGTCCCATTCAGGACTTGAGCGAGAAGTACAACATTCTGCAGTCGGCCATGGCGGCCAGCGAACGTATCTTCAAATTACTGGATACGCCTGTGGAGATCACCTCGCCGGAAAGCCCCCGGCAGCCGGAGGGCCCGGGACGCATCGAGTTCGATCACGTATGGTTTGCCTACCGCAGGATTGCCGCAGGCGGCGAAGCGGGCAAGCCCGTCTCTGGAAAGCAGCAGAAGGCATCTGCGGCCAGCGCCAGTCTGAGTCCCGCGCAAATATCTCAAGCACCGGTGGAAGAATTCGACTGGGTATTGCGCGACGTAAGTTTCACGGTCGAGCCGGGTCAGACCATCGCCGTCGTGGGCCATACGGGCGCGGGCAAGACCACGCTCATCTCTCTGCTGCTGCGCTTTTATGATGTGCAGAAGGGCGCGATTCGCATCGACGGCGTGGACATCCGCGAAATGGACCTGGGCGATCTGCGCCGCCGCTTTGGCGTGGTGCTGCAAGACCCGTTCCTGTTCTCCGGCACGGTGGAAGACAACATCCGCCTTGGCTCGGCATGGGTGA
>DASZRZ010000012.1:0-2317 GCA_035548935.1 Terriglobales bacterium | reverse complement strand
TATATGTTCATTATCCTGGAATCGCTGGCGGAAGCAGGCGTGAAGGTCGGATTGCCGCGCGAACTGGCCACCCAATTGGCCGCCCAGACCGCTCTTGGGTCGGCGCAGATGGTGCTGCAAACCGGCCACCATCCCGCCATGCTCAAAGACGTTGTAACCACCCCTGCTGGATGCACCATCGATGGCATCCTTGAACTGGAAGAGGGCGGCCTGCGCGTTACTCTGATTAAAGCCGTGGTGAAGGCTGCCCAGCGGGCAAAGGAACTGCTGCTGAAGGATTAGCGGCGCTTCTCTCTTTGCCCGGAACTTTCTCAGAGCCCACGGGCTGAAGTCAGCCCTGCCGCATGACCTCATCATAGGGACGGAGATTGCGCTCCATATAGCGGTTGATTGTGCCGGGAAAAAGCTGATACAGCCGTACGAGCAGGGCATACTTCCTCGGAACGATGATCAGGCGCTTGCCTTTCAGGTATCCGTTCAGCGTGGCCTGAGCTACATCCATTGCGGAGGCACCCTGCCGGGGACCGCCCATGCCTAACCGCCGTGGGTCCTGGCCCTTGACGGCGTTCATCGCAAAATCGGTGGCGATATAGCCGGGGCACACCGTCATTACATGCACTCCGGTGCCGCTCAGTTCGATGCCGGCGGCGGTCCCAATGGCATTCAGGGCGAACTTGCTGGCGCTATAGGCCCCCGATCCCGGTACGGCAAGCAGCCCGGCCACGCTGGAAATGTTAATGATGGCGCCGCCTCCCTGCTGCTTCATCAGGGGGATTGCCACCTGCATTCCGCCAAGAGCGCCGAAAAAATTGGTTTCAAACAGCGACCGGGCCTGCTGAAGATCAAGGCTACCGATGGTGTCGATGAGGCCATGCCCCGCATTGTTCACCCATATGTCACAGCGTCCGAAGTTATGGACCGTCAGGCTTCCCAGGCGGTCGATCTCCTCCCGGTTGCGGACATCGCAGGTAACCACCAGTGAGCGCTCGGTGTGGCCGCAGCGGGCTCGCGCAAGTTCCGCACGGGCGGCGTCCCGTGAGGAAAACACGACCGAAGCACCCTCTTCGAGAAACAGACTGGCAAGCGCCTCTCCAATGCCCATGGAAGCGCCGGTGATCACCGCAACTTTGCCCGCCAGCCGGGGAGCTTCCGTTCCAGCCGTTTGCCCTGATTTCGAGAAGCCTGCTTTGGTAGTAGACATTTGGATTGCAGCTGCCTTCCGCTCCATCATACCTGCCGCTCTACGGACGATACAGGCCATCTGTCCGGCCTTTCGCCAGACGGGATTCCAGCGGCGTATAATCGGCGTTAAGGCACGGAATCGCGGCATCCGCTCATGAACCGCCTGGATTGGGGCCATCAATGGATCCGCGGGCAGCGGTAAGAGAGGTTTTCTTCTCCCATGAGTCTTTCCCGCGCACTTCCTCAAACGCTGGGCCAGCTTCGCCAGAGTGAGTTTTCCGAAGAGAATCTTCGCAGCCGCAAGGTCAAGGATGAGCTGCGCGAGAACCTGATCAAAAAACTGAGCGCCGGAGAGAACATCTTTCCCGGCATCGTCGGATACGAAGACACTGTCACGCCGCAGATCGTGAACGCGATTCTGTCGCGGCATAACTTCATTCTGCTGGGTTTACGAGGCCAGGCCAAGAGCCGCATTCTGCGCGCGCTCACGCATCTGCTCGATCCCTTTCTTCCTTACGTGGCAGGCTGCGAGATCCACGACAGTCCCTATACTCCCATCTGCCGGCGATGCCGCGAAGAGATCGCCCGCCAGGGGGACGACACACCCATTGCCTGGCTCACGCCGGAACAGCGCTATGTCGAGAAGCTGGCCACGCCCGATGTAACCATCGCAGACTTGATCGGAGACATTGATCCCATCAAGGCCGCGCGCGGTGGCCACGAACTCGCAAGTGAATTCACTGTGCATTACGGCTTACTGCCGCGTGCCCATCGCGGAATCTTTGCCATCAACGAGCTCCCGGACCTGGCGGGGAAGATTCAGGTTGGCCTGTTCAACATCATGCAGGAGGGCGATGTGCAGATTAAGGGCTACCCGCTGCGCCTGCCGCTCGACTGTGAGATGGTCTTCAGCGCCAATCCCGAGGATTACACGGCCCGCGGCAAGATCATTACCCCGCTCAAGGATCGTATCGGCTCCGAGATTCGTACCCATTATCCCTCCACGCTGGAGGAGGGGATCTCCATCACCCAGCAGGAGGCATGGGCGCAGCGCACAGGGAACAAGCTGCACATTCCGCCCTTTGTGCGCGAGGTGATCGAGCGTATCGCCTTTGTGGCCCGCGATGACAAGCGC
>DASZRZ010000011.1:0-4990 GCA_035548935.1 Terriglobales bacterium | reverse complement strand
TAGTGGCGAGGTAGATGCCCGTGACGTCCGGAAGACTTTCATTTTCCCAACAGGGAAAGCTGTTCTGATGTCTGATTCAGCTGGCGCTGTTGGCTTTATGGGTGGGCATTCGTGTCCACCCTGTTTTATGCCGCGATTTATCCCACCGAGGTTTTATGCCCTGGAAGTTGTATCCTGCCGCTAGTCGCCTGCCTGCCTCGGTGGAGGAATGGGCATGGTCGCCAGCTTCTTCTGGTATTCCGGATACATGCTCTCCGCCCCACCGCGCATAACTTCATAGGGGATGCCGGTCTTTTCCGAGAACTCATGCAGCCACTTGTTCTGCCCCGGCAGGTGGAAGGCCACCCAGCCTCTGGGACGTTCAATCTCCTGGCTATAAATACAAAAGTTTGGCGCCAGCTGAAAGCCGATGCTGGAGGACCAGTCCGTGGTGATCACCATGGGCTCCGTCAGATACACGGGGTCTTCGATCACCGTGGCGAGAGTTAGGTAGTCGTGGTTGCGGATCAGAAACTCCGTCAGCGTGGCTTTTTCGCTGCGGGCCACGCCATTGCGCCGGAAGTAGCCTTCTTTCAGATGCGTGGTGCTGATCTTCAGCAGGTCGCCCTCCCACTCCCCGGTGGAGAAACCCTGCCATGTATGCGGAGCCCACTCCGGCGGATGCGGTCGTTTGTCCATGTAGATCGTGCGGTGCGGCAGCATGTAATTCAGAACCATGTGCCAGGCCACCACGCCCTGGGTGAGCGGGTCCACATCGGACCATATCCGCATCTGCGACGGTCCCCTTGGACCGTAATCCGCCGGGTGGTAGTGGCACTGGTGCTCCACCACGGTCCACATCTCCGCATTCCAGGTGTCGCCCCGCATGCGGGCCGCATCGTTGATCGGCAGGTTCATGTAATCGCCGATGGCTGCATCTCCCCGCGCCGTCCAATCCTCCTGGAACCCCTGCTTCCATGGGCCACTCAGATCAACCTGTGCGGATAAAGGTAGAGCCACAAGTGCCGCAATCAAGAGCAGGAACAGTTTCAGGCAGGCCGGCTGGCATTTACGAAACATCAGATCTCCTCGAAAACTACAGCCCCAGCAGCTTCTTCGTATTTCCAGAGAGGATCTGCTCCTTCTCCTGCTGCGAAATTGGCGCATTCCGCACGACTTGCAGCGTCATGGTGGGCTGGCCGTCGCTGCCAAACAGCAGGCGATCCGCGCCAATCTGTTTTACATATGCCGTAATGGAATACTCGCCTCCATAAAAAAGAGGCCCGGTATCGACCATAATATTCGGACGCCTCTTCAATATCTGCATGGACTGAAGACGGCTGTCTGAGTTCGTCATGCTGGCCAGGGCCACGAACGTCAGGGCAGGGAACTCCTGCGCCAGAATCTCTAGTCTCCACCAGGATTCATTATCCTGCTGCCGCGCGTGGATGAAGGGAATGAGCTTGAGCTCCTGAATCCTCCGAAGAAGAGGACGCATGAAGGGGTGATCGATCGGCAGTCCCATATAGGCGTGATGCCATATGACACCGCGAAACTTCAGGTCTTTCGCCAGCCGCTCCAGCTCCTGCAGGGAATCGTCTCCATGCGCCAGCTCCAGGGTTCCCAGCCCCACGGGGAACCTGTCCGGGTGCTTCGCAACGTACGTGGCGATCATGTCGTTCATCTTGCGCGTGTTGACGATTCCCTCGGCCTTCCGGTAGCGGAACCCCGGAGAGAGCACGGCTCTCTCGATGCCATAGCGGTCCATGGTTCGAATCCGCGAGGCAAAGTCTTTCGCGATGTACTCTTCGGCATTGAAATCGGTAAACGTCGCCGACTCCGGTTCGACGTGTCCGTGAATATCGATGGGCTTATCCCAATCGCCCAGGTTCATCGGCGATTTTGCAGCCGCGGAGCTTTGGGCAAAGGCTTTGGCCGTGGGGAGGGCCGCTGCCATAATGCTGGCCCCTGCCAAGGTTCCCAGCATGTCGCGTCGTGTGATTTTCTTTTCCATGGAAATTGATCCCCGGAATTGCAATGCAGTGCCCATGGTCGTGAACTCAGGGCACGGCATTATATTTCGTCCCGGGTGCGAACCTGAAAAACTTCTTTGAAGGGTGTCCGTGGAAGGGTATTCCGTGGAAACAGGCTGCCCGGCTTCGCCGGGGCGTTTGTGAAACTCTGAGTCTTTGGGTTATCTGAATCTTTGGTTTATCAGATTTCCAGGATTACGGGCATGATCAGTGGACGCCGCGCGGTGCTTTTCACAATGTAGCGTTTGAGATCAGCGCGTATCTTTTCCTTGATAACGCCCCAATCCCGCTTTTCCTCTTCCGTGGAAAATTCGAGCGTTTGCAGCACGGTCTCCCGCGCCTGCAACAGGAACCCATCTTCCTGGGCCGGAGCAAAGCCCCGCGTCGCAATCTCCGGAACGGACTCTACCTGTCCGGTGAGTTTGTTAATGGCGATGATGGGCAACACGATTCCGTCCTCGCTCAAATGCCGCCGGTCCTTGATTACCACGTTATCGACTATCTCTCCCATTGAGCCGGAGTCGATGCAGATGCGTCCCACCGGAGCGCGGCCTGCAACCCGGGCGCCGAGATCGTCGATTTCGAGTATGTCGCCGCTTTCGATCATCATTACCTGGCCGGCGGCGCCGTGCATTTCGCGCGCCAACTGAGCATGCCTCCGCAGCTGGCGATATTCGCCATGCACGGGAATAAAGTAACGCGGCTTCACCAGGTTGATGATGAGCTTCAACTCCTCCTGGCTGGCGTGCCCGCTTACGTGGATCGGCGGTTGCGAGCCGTCTTCATAGATCACGTTGGCCTGCCGCCGGTAGAGATGGTCGATCATCCGGTAAATGGCTTTTTCATTTCCGGGAATAATGCGCGAGGAGAGCACGACCGTATCCGAAGGCTCGATCCGGGCATGCTTGTGTTGATCCACGGCGGCGCGCGAGAGCGCCGACATGGGCTCTCCCTGGGTGCCGCCGATCAGAATGCAAACCCGTTCGGCGGGAAAATCCTTGATCTGCCCCGGGTGGATCAGCATTCCATCCGGTATCTCCAGATAATTCAGGTCCTGCGCAATCTCCGTTGCGTTGGTCATCGAACGCCCGACCAGCGCAATCTTGCGGTTGTACTCGTGAGCCAGTTCAACCGCCAGTTTGATGCGGTGAATCGAGGATGAAAAGCAGGAGATGAACAGCCGCCGCTCCGTGAACTTAAAAACCTCGTCGAACTTGCGGCGCACCGCCCGTTCGCTTGGCGTGTACCCGGGCCGCTCTACATTGGTGGAGTCCTGCATCAGGGCCAGCACGCCCTCTTTGCCGTATTCCGCAAAGCTGTGCAGGTCAAACAGGCGGTTATCGGTCGGCGTCGGGTCAACCTTGAAGTCGCCGGTATGAATAATCACACCCAGCGGGGTATGGATCGCTAGCGCCACGCAATCCACCAGGCTGTGGGTAACCCGGATGGGATGTACAGTGAACGGTCCCAGCTTGAATCGCTCACCGGCACGAATCTCATTTAACTGGCAATCGTCGAGCAGTTCGTGCTCTTCCAGCTTGCCTTCCACCAGCGCCAGGGTAAATTCCGTGCCATACACGGGAACGTTCAGTTCGCGCAGAATCCACGGCAGCCCGCCGATATGATCTTCATGGCCATGGGTGAGTACGATCCCGTGAACATGCTTGCGGTTTTCCAGCAGGTAGGTCACGTCGGGGACAACGATGTCCACGCCCAGCAACTCGGCTTCCGGAAACATCAGCCCGGCGTCGATGACAAGAATGTCGTCGCCCCAGCGAACGGCCATGCAATTCATGCCAAATTCGCCAAGACCACCGAGAGGGATAAGTTGCAGCTTTCCAGAGGGCATCATCAAACCTGAGAGCTCATCAAACAGTTGATGCTAGCACAGCATCTTTCCGCCTTACTTCTTATCCTCCACCAGACGGTTGTCTTACGCCCCGATTTCACTGTCAGGCGTGACTGATATCAATTAAAACGGAACGATTGAGCCCGTACCGCTCACTCACCCGATCCCGCTAGCCACCCTTACAGAACAGCGGAAGTTGCTCGGCCTCTACAGAGATGCCGCCAGGGCCATCCTCCGGGTGCTGCTCCGTCGTTTCCTGCCCAACGGAGCTTTGGGCATTCGACATGAGATCTTCACGGCGGCCGAGCCCATACTTGCGGCGCAGGCGCGCCATGAGCGTGGCAATGCGCTTTCGATAGACGGGACTGAGAAAAGCTCCCGAGGCGTAACGCTGGCGATATTGTTCGAGCAAGGAAGGGAACTCCTTTTCCAGAAATGGCAGGAATACCGCGGAGGAACAGGGTTTGAGATACAGCGCATTGGCATGGACGGACCTGCCACCCGCCTGTGCCGTGGCCTTCACAACAGCCTCCAGGTTCTGCGCGTTGTCGGTAATCCCGGGCAGCACCGGAGCGCAGAGCACCCCTGCGGGAATTCCCGCGTCATTGAGTTTTCTTACAGCGTCGAGCCGCAGATCGGGGCGCGGAGCGCGCGGCTCCAGAATTCGCGCCAGTGCGGCATCCGTGGTGGTTACCGTCACGTTCACGAAAAGCCGGTTATGCTTCGCTATCCGTGCCAGCACTCCCACATCGCGAAGCACCATGTTCGACTTGGTGACAATTCCGATCTCCAGCCCCTGGTGCTGTGCGAGCACCTCAAGCACCGCCAGGGTCGCCTCGAACCTCCGCTCAGCGGGCTGATACGGATCGGTAGCCGTGCCGATGGCAATGTTTTCATGCGGCTTCACCCGCTTCAAATCCCGGCGAAGGTGCTCGCCCACCCGCTGCTTTACGAAAATTTTGCGCTCAAAGTCGGCGCCATCGCGCAGTTCCATGAACTCATGCGTGTAGCGCGCATAACAGTATTTGCAGGCGAACTCGCATCCGCGATAGGGATTGATCGTCCATGTGAAAGGCATCCGTTGGCCGCTGCAGCGATTCAGAATCGAGCGGCACCACAGGCTGAAATA
>DASZRZ010000010.1:0-9148 GCA_035548935.1 Terriglobales bacterium | reverse complement strand
GGCCTGGAATACGAGCGTGACCGTTTCAACTGGCACTTCAACGGACTCTCCATTACCAACCTTCAGTTCAACACGTTCCAGGATTTTCTGATTGGATTGCCGGGAGGTTGCGGTGTTTCCGTTGCGGGCGTTTGTAACGGTACGACCCAGAGCAACATCGCCAATACCGGCGTCTCCGCTTCCGTGACGCCCGCGGGCGGACTGGTTCACTACTACCGCAACGCTGCGGCCAGCGCCTTTGTGCAGGACGACTACAAGGTCATGAGCAACCTGACGTTGAACCTCGGATTGCGCTGGGAATATAACGGCCAGATTACCGATGCCAATGGCAACCTGACCAACGTGTGGCCCAACCTGATCAATGCCGTGCCTGTGCCGGGAGCCACCCGCGCAACAGGTACGCTAGCCGGGTTCGTGGTTCCCTCGAACTACAATCCTTCGCTGTATCCTGCACCGCCGGTTAGCGGTATTTTCCAGAACGATAAACCGCTCATGACTGCTGCGGATCCAACCCTGAAGAACTTCGCTCCACGGGTGGGATTCGCATGGAAACCGCTTGCCAGCGACCGGTTTGTGATTCGTGGTGGCGGCGGATACTTCTATGACCGCCTGGGCCAGAGTTCCTTCAACAAGCCGTCCGTGCAAGCTCAACCGTACTCGATCACTCTGTCGAAGTCCGGAACGGCGAACGCGGCCTCTTCCTTCTCGACGCCCTACGATCCGACGGTCACAGTGGGATGGCAGCCGAGGTTCCAGAGTCTTACGACTCCGGCAACGAACTCCGGTCTGAACATTCTGTTGCTGGATCCGAATTACAAGAATCCGGTGACCTACCAGTGGAACCTGAACGTGCAGTATGAGTTCCTTCCGAAGTGGGTTTTGGAATTGGGTTATGTAGGAAGCCGCGGTCTCCACCTGGTGCCGGAGACCACAATCGGAGAGACTCAGCTGAATGGTGCACGGATCGCGAGCCCAACCAATCCCATCGTAATTCCGGGATTGGCGACTCCGATTACCACCAATACCGCCGCCAACATACCGCTGCGCGTTCCGTACCTTGGTTTCGTTCCAACGGGCGTTCAGGCGGACCTGACCAATGGAGACAGCAAGTACAGCAGTCTGCAGCTAACCGTGCGCAAGCAGTTGTCGCATGGTTTCTCGATGCAGGCGGCGTACTCCTTCAGCCGGTCGTTCAACACCGCCGGTTATAACGGTGTGTTCACTACCTCGGGCACACCTTATGGACCGAACATCCAGTACCGTCCGCACCGGTTGGCCATCAACTACAGCTATGAATTGCCTTTCGGCACCCATGAGGGTCTGCTGGGCAAGGTGACAAGTGGCTGGACGGTGGCGGGTGTAACCGTGGTGCAAAGCGGTCTGCCCCTGACCATAACCGACAGCAGAGGCGGCGGCGTTTACGGCTACTCGAACTCAAGCACGTCCACCTCGGTGGCTCAGTTTGTTCCAGGCAAAGGCAATGCCGATGTGCCTACCACGGGAGATATCTTCACCCGGCTGGGCGGCAACTTTGGCGGGGTAGGCTATCTGGATAAGAATGCATTCGGAACAACTCCGATTGCAGCCAATTCTCCCGATAACCTTACCCTCTTCGGCAACGCCGGATACGGCATTGTCTATGGTCCGGGACAGGCGAACTTCGATGCGACCATCCAGAAGACCACCAGAGTGGGGGGGCTCCGCGAGGATGCCAATCTGGTATTCCGCACGGAGTTCTTCAACGTGTTCAACCACACACAGTTCCTGGCTCCAGGAACTCTGGATGTCTCCAACGCCAACTTTGGGCGAATCACCAGCACAGCGGTCAATCCGAGGCTGATTCAGTTCGCTTTGAAGTACGTGTTCTAAACATCCAGGCTGAACCAACTCCAAAGGGCCGCGCTTGCGCGGCCCTTTGTTTTTCCGGCAAGATTTTGTAAATAAGCGACTTAACCTCTTCTCGTCCAGATCAAACCGGCTTGCGAAACCGGGTTCCTTCAGAATTCTATTGCCGAAAAGTGGTGCCTGTCATAAAGTGCGTCCGCTCTGCAATTCCTCCGAGCAACTGTTACTCAATGTTCGCGCATTTGTTGGCTGTCGAATACGAGTGAAGTGATTCTTCCAAGTCGGCATGAGACCGGCATTCGTGGGCCTGAAGTCCAAATTCCTGTTGAACTTTAAGGAGCGCTTATGACTGGTAAAGCTACACCTTTGTGGTATTCGCATGCCTTCGTCCTTTGTTGCCTGGCTCTCACACTTTCTTTCCTGATGGGCAGCCCGAAGCTTCTGGGCCAGTCCGCGACCACCGGAGCACTGACCGGAACAGTAAAGGACTCTTCCGGAGCGGTAGTGCCTAATGCCACGGTAACCATCACCAGCGTTGGTACCGGGCAGGGGCGCGTCGTGAAAACCAGCTCGGACGGAATCTACAAGGCGGGATTTTTGCCTCCCGGCGAGTACAGCCTGAAATTTGAAGCCGACGGCTTCAGCACGGTGAACGTGCCAAGCGTAAAGATCAACGTCACGGAGACGCCTTCGTACGATCAGGTTCTCTCGGTGGGTACGGCCGGGCAGCAGGTGGAGGTTCGAGGCGAGGCCGAGGCGGTGCAGACCAACAGCGCCACGCTGGGTTCCGTGGTCGGCGGGCGCACGGTTACCGACCTGCCGTTGACTACCCGCAATTACACCAACCTGCTGGGCCTGGCTGCGGGCGCGAACGTTTCGGTATTCAATGCAGCAGGCATCGGCAGGGGCTCGCAGGATATCGTTGTGAACGGCGCGGGCGTGTCGCAGAACAACTACCAGCAGGATGGAGCTTCTATCGTGAGCTTCTCCGGAACTGCAAGCGTCATCTCGGCGGGCTCGAATCCGGGCATCGGAGTGGTGAATCCCGATGCCATTTCGGAATTCAAGATCCAGACGGGACAATACGACGCTGCCTATGGCCGCAGTCCCGGAGCGAACGTCAACGTGGTGACCAAGTCCGGGACGAACCAGCTCCACGGCACGGCGTTTGAATTTTTCCGCAACACCGCCCTGAACGCCAACGAGTATTTCCGCAAGATCAGCCCTCCGGTGGGCGGCGTGCCGAACAACACAAAGCAGGTTCTGAACCAGAATCAGTTTGGCGGAACGCTGGGCGGACCGGTCATCAAGAACAAGCTGTTCTTCTTCGCCTCCTATCAGGAGACGCGGCAGAAAAATGGAATTTCCCCCGCGGGATATTCCACTCCCACTCTGGTTGGCATTCCGCAGGGCGACCGTTCGAACACGGCGGCCTTCCGCTCCGCGCTGGGAGCGGCGTTCTGCCCGACGGGCACCGCCCAGCCCGGAACCCGGACTTCGGTCGGCGGAGTTCAAGTCGCATGCGACGGCACCAATATCAACCCCGTGGCCGTCAACATCCTGCAGTTGAAGAACCCCGACGGCTCCTACTTTATTCCCAGCTCCTCGACCGGCAAGAACCAGAACGTTACCTTCAGCCTTCCGGCGACCTACCAGGAGCACCAGGCGGTTGGAAACTTCGACTATCTGCTCAATGACAAGAACACGCTGTCGGGCCGCTGGTTCTTTTCGCGCGATCCCGCGAACATTCCCATCGGATGCGCCGGACCGCTCAGCACCGGCTCAGGCGCCACCCAGTGCCTGCCCGGGAGCCCCGGAACCACGGCATTCCCCGCCCAGTACTCAGTGGTGAAGTTAACCTCGATCGTGTCGAACTCGCTGGTGAACGAGCTACGGGCCTCCCTTCAGCAGTCGGCCAACGATCCCTCGCAGTTGATTCCGTTCACCAATACGCAGGTGGGGATTCGGCCGCTTATGCCCAGCTACGATGTCCTGGGATCCACCACCATTCAGGGGCTCATGCAGTGGGGCGGCACTTCGGTGCTTGACAATCACCGCACCGTGGCCGCGTGGCAGATTGCCGACCAGATTTCATGGTCGCATGGAAAACACACGGTACGCTCCGGCTTTGAGTTCGAGCGTGACCGGGCGAACTACAAGACGTACTCCTCGGGCCTGGTCACCATTGTTTTTCAGACCTTCCAGGACTTTCTGATCGGCCTGCCAGGGTGCTCTCCGGCGGTTTCCACCACGGCATGTACGAATAGTGGCGCGGCCGGGACGACCAATGGAACCTTCAGCAGTAACCTCTCCAACACCGGGAACAGTATCTCCGTTACCAAACCGGGAGGACTCACCCACCGCTATCGCAACCCGGCGGCGAACGCTTTCGTGCAGGATGATTTCAAGATTCTCAGCAACCTCACGCTGAATCTTGGCCTGCGCTGGGAGTACAACGGACTGGCCAACGATATCGACGGTCTGAATAACAATATCTGGACCACTCTCATCAACACGGTTCCGGTACCGGGTTCCACGCCCGCCACCGGCACGCTGGCGGGGTATGTGGTGCCGTCGAACTTTGTATTCCCGGACTATCCGGCGCCGCCGGTGGGAGGAGTCTTCCAGAGTAATCACAACATCGTCACGCAAACGGGTACGCCTATTACGAACTTTGCCCCTCGCGCCGGTTTTGCCTGGAAGCCGTTTTCCAGCGACCGCTTCGTAGTACGGGGCGGCAGCGGAATCTTTTACGACCGCCTTCCACAAAGCTTCTATAACCGCACCAGTGCTGCCCCGTATGCCGTGGTGGCTTCAAGGTCAGGGGCGGCAAACTACTTCTCCAGCCTGGCCCAGCCCTATGATCCGGCCATAACGCTGGGGTGGGCGCCTCGCTGGGTGAACCTGACCAACGGAACCAGTTCGAATCTCAACGCGAATTTTGTCGGTCCGGAATTTCCCACGCCAACGACCTATCAATGGAACATGAACATTCAGTACGAATTCCTGTCCAAGTGGGTGGCGGAGGTGGGATACGTGGGGTCGCACGCGACCAAGCTGATTCCGCAAGGTGGGGTCACGGAGCGGCAAGTTAACGCCGCGCGGGTGGCAAGTCCGTCCGATCCGATTATTATTCCCGGTCTGGCGCCCATTACCACCAATACCGCGGGCAACCTCAACCTGCGGGTTCCCTACCTGGGCTTCGGACCGGCCGGGTTGAGCGGGAACCTGACCAACGCCGATAGCAAGTACAACAGCCTGCAACTGAGCCTGCGGAAACAGATGTCCTACGGGTTACAACTGCAGGCGGCCTATACCCTGAGCCGCGCCACCAGCACGGCAACCTACATCAATAACAACGACCCGCTGGTGCCCCACAGTGGAGCGAATCCCAACTACCGGCCGCACCGGTTTTCCATCAACTACTCCTATGACCTGCCGTTCGGAACCCACCAGGGATGGCTTAACAAAGTCGCCGGCGGATGGAGCCTTTCCGGTGTGACGGTGGTGCAAACGGGAACTCCGCTCACCATTACCGACACCCGCGGTGGAACCATCTATGGGTTTGGCCCGGGAGCGCAGATTGTCTCCACCGCCCAGTTTGCTCCAGGAATGGGGAATGACGATGCGGTTACGCACGGCGACCTCAAGACAAGACTCGGCGGAGCAACTGGCGGTCTTGGCTACCTTAACAAGGCTGCTTTTACCACCATCCCGGTTATTGGCGCCACGGCGGGCCTTACGGGAAGCGGTGGGACAGGGTATGGCAATGCCGGCTACGGAATCGTCCGGGGACCGGGCCAGGTCAACTTTGATTCAACAATACAAAAGACCACACGGGTGGGAGGCTTGCGAGAAGATGCGAATCTGGTCTTCCGCGCGGAGTTCTTCAATCTGATGAATCATGCGCAGTTCGCCAATCCGACCGCCGCGCAGTTGCAGGTCAACAATTCAAGCTTCGGGCAGATTACCAGCACGTCGGTGAACCCACGGCTGATTCAGTTTGCTCTGAAGTATGTGTTCTAGCCCGCTGCCGGAAGTGCACTGAACTGAAACAAACCGAGCTGGTGCAGGGGCGCTCTGTTTTCAGGATATGCGCTGCATGGAAAGTCCCTGCCCAGCTCAAACAAAACAGGATTCGGGAGAATCCAGGAGAATCAAGAAAATGCTCGTATCGCGGTCTGAGTGCATAAGAAGACTGAAGCTCCTCAGCGTATTACTCATGGCGCTCCCGGCATTCGGCCAGTCCGGCCTGGACCTGAAGGGCAGCATTGACTTCCGAGTCCATAGCGCGCCCGACAGCATTGAGCGCTCCATGGACGCCGATGACCTGGCGCGGCTCGCCAAACAGAGGGGCATGCGCGCCCTGGTATTCAAAAACCACACCGAGTCCACGGCGGCGCTAGCCTACCTGGTACGAAAGCAGGTTCCCGGCCTCGAGGTGTTTGGAGGCATCGCGCTGAATGAAGGGGTTGGAGGGGTGAACCTTGAGGCCGTCCGGCGTCTGAGCATGATGAAGGGTGGAACCGGCAAAGTCGTATGGATGCCCACCGTCGATTCCGAAAACATGGTGACCAAGCTGAAGGAGAAGCGCACCTACATTCCCGTTGCAAAGAACGGAAAGCTTCTTCCGCAGGTGATTGCAGTGATCGACTTCATGGCGAAGCATCCCGAGATGGTGCTGGAGACCGGGCATGTTTCCGCCGAAGAGGCGCTGATGATCATCCATGAGGCGCACCAGCGCGGTGTGGCGCACATTGTGGCCACCAATCCCAGCGGCCAGTTCGTCGCGATGACGATTCCGCAATTGAAGCAGGCGGCAAGCGAGGGCGCATATCTGGAGTTCACCTACCGCGCCGTTCTGGGGAAGCCTCCGCAGCGTTCGATCAAAGAGTACGCGAATGCAATTCGCCAGGTAGGCCCGGAGCACTGCGTTTTGGGGACCGATTTTGGACCGGGGGGCAAAGACGCAAGTCAATGGCTCTCTCCCGATGGCATGGCGGCCTTTATGAAGGCTCTGCGCGAGCAGGGATTTTCGGCTGACGAAATTAATACGATGGCCAGGACCAATCCCGCGCGCGTCCTCGGCCTCAAGCCCTAGGCGGTTGGCCGGCTTCGCGAATCAGACCCGAATTTGCCGGGAGAAATCTTTGTTTGAAGAAGTCTTGGCTGGAGAAATCCTGTCTGGAAAATTTTGGTCTGGAGAGTTTTCGTTCTGGAGAAATTAAAGATGCTCGTATCACGCGTACTTTTCACCCGAAGATTGCAGGTCCTCTGTTTTCTCCTTCTGGCTGCGCCTGCATTCGGCCAGCAGGATCTGAGTCTCAACGGCAGCATCGACTTCCGCGTTCACAGTGCGCCCGACAGCATCGAGCGCTCCATGGACGCCGATGACCTGGCGCGGCTCGCCAAACAGAGGGGCATGCGCGCGCTGGTGTTCAAGAACCACACCGAGTCCACGGCAGCGCTTGCCTACCTGGTGCGAAAGCAGGTTCCCGGCCTCGAGGTGTTTGGGGGCATCGCGCTCAATGAGGCGGTTGGCGGCGTGAACCTCGAAGCCGTCCGGCGGCTGAGCATGATGAAGGGCGGTACCGGGAAGGTCGTGTGGATGCCCACCGTCGATTCCGTGAACATGGTGACCAAGCTCAAGGAGAAGCGCACAACCATTCCGGTGTCGAAGAATGGCAAGCTGCTTCCCGAGGTGATCGCGGTGATCGACTTTATTGCGAAGCATCCCGATATGGTGCTGGAGACCGGGGATTCCACCGCCGAAGAGGCGCTGATGATCATCCACGAGGCGCGCCAGCGCGGCGTGGCTCACGTCATAGCCACCAACCCCCGGGGCATGTTCGTAGACATGACGATCCCGCAAATGAAGCAGGCGGCCAGCGAGGGCGCCTATCTCGAGTTCATCTACCGGGCGGTGATTGGAGAGCACCCGCAGCGCACGCTTCAGGAGTATGCCAATGCGATCCGCCAGGCAGGTCCCGAGCACTGCCTGCTGGGGTCGGACTTCGGACCGGGCGGCAAGGATGCGGACCACTGGCTCTCTCCCGACGGCATTATGGATTTCATGAAAGCTCTGCGTAAGGAGGGCTTCTCGGTCGACGAAATTAATATGATGGCCAAGACCAATCCTGCCCGCGCCCTCGGCCTCAAGCCGTAGCCGCGCCTCCGGCTGTTCAATAATCGCGCCTGTGGGTTACACTCACCGGCCATCGCCACGAGAGTCTGAAGGAGACTTGCCCTTGAATCCGATATTCCGAACCCAGAGATTGCAATTGGCACCGCGCACGGCTGGCTCGCTCGCAGCCCTGCTTCTGTTTTCTACGATCCTGACTTCGACGCCGTACGCGTTGGCACAGGCCGCCAGCAGCGATTCCGAATGGCCGCACTATGCGGCCGATCTGGCCAGCTCCCGCTACCGTCCCCTGGATCAGATCAACGCTTCCAACTTCAATAAGCTTGAGATCGCCTGGCGGTTCAGGACGGACAACCTCGGTCCCCGTCCGGAGTACAAGCTGGAGGGAACGCCGCTCATGGTTGGCGGAGTGGTTTACGCAACGGCGGGAACGCGCCGGGCGGTGGTGGCGCTCGATGCTGCCACGGGAGAGCTGCTCTGGGTGCACAACGAGGATGAAGGTGAGCGCGCGAAGAATGCTCCGCGAAAGCTTTCCGGGCGCGGCCTCGCCTACTGGAAAGAAGGCAACGAGGAGCGCATTCTTTACGTAACGACGGGCTACCGGCTGATCTCACTGGATGCCAAAACAGGCGTGCCAGCGCGCGGCTTCGGGGAGAACGGAGTTATCGACCTGAAGAAGGGCGTCGAATTCGGTACCGGCCAACAGATCGATCTGATCAAAGGAGAGATCGGATTGCACTCCACGCCCATGGTGGTGAAGGACGTGGTGCTGGTAGGGTCGGCCTTCGCCGAAGGCGCGGTTCCCAAAACGCACATGAACTCCAAAGGCCTGGTGCGCGCCTTCAATGCCCGCACCGGCAAGTTGCTGTGGACCTTCAGGACGATCCCCAAACCGGGCGAGTTTGGCAGCGAAACGTGGCTGGATGGCTCGTGGGCCAAAACAGGTAACACGGGTGTGTGGACGCAAATTTCCGTCGATGAGGCACTCGGCCTTGCTTATCTTCCGGTGGAGTCGCCCACGGGCGACTACTATGGCGGCCATCGCCCAGGCAGCGGTTTGTTCGGAGACACGCTGGTTGCCGTGGACCTGAAGACCGGGCGAAGGAAATGGTACTTCCAGTTTGTGCATCACGGCCTGTGGGATATGGATATCTCCTCCGC
>DASZRZ010000009.1:0-3836 GCA_035548935.1 Terriglobales bacterium | reverse complement strand
ACGTCAATCGCGCGGGTTTGCTCGGCATAGGGCGAATCCGGATCAACGTGAACGTGCAGGTCGATAGCGCCGATGAGTGCAGGATCGGTGAAGCCGAAATCCACCGGACGGCGGGCGAGGTCGGTGGCGAAGCCATCCGGCAGGAAGACCTCCTGCTGGCTGTTATTCTGCTGAGCACCCAGGTACGTTGCGACTCCCGTGGCTGCGAGGATCAGGACAAGAAGAGCTGTCCGGTAGCTGATTCGCTTACTCATTTCCAACCTCTCATGAAAATTCCAGTTTGGCCGCCATCGCGGTCTGGCGTTGGGTTACTTCTTGGAAGCTTCCGCAGCGGGCTTAGGCTCGAGTGGGGGCAGCCCCAGAAGCTTTGCAGGATTTTCCTTGAACATGAGGTTCAGCTCACGCTCGGTGATTCCCCGGGAGCGCAGACCCTTGGCCGCCATGGCCAGGGCATCGCTCGGTAGGGGATTGGTGATCTGTCCGCAATCGGAGGAGATGATGACCGATTCGGCGCCCACTCTGCGAATCCAGGCGATGGCGTCGGTGAAGCCGTCGCCGGTGGAGGTGCGAGCGGTGGGGTCCTTACCTTTGAGGATCAGGGAGGCGTTGATTTCGATGAAGGCTCCGGTCTTGGCGATCTCTTCCATCTGGGGAATGCCCTTGGGGTGAGTGGCCAGAACCTGAAGACCAACGCGGCGACCTTCACGGGCGAGCAGCAAGTGTTCCTCGGGCGCGGCATGTCCGGTTGCCAGAACAATTGAGCCATTCGACTGAGTCGTGGTCATCTTCGCGAGAGTTTCGATGAACTGGATTACTTCGGGAAGAAGCTTGCCGTCCTTGGATATGGCGACATATTTGGGAGCATCCGGGGGGCGGACTTTGATCCACGTGCGCGGGTCGTGTCCGGTCTTCTGAATTGTTTCCCATCCGGTAATGGAATCGCGGGTGGGCATTTCAACGATGCGTCCCCATCCTCCGGTGATCTGGGTGAATTGATCGACGGAGGCGATGTTGATGCCGCCGGTCGGAAAGTTTTGACCGAAGCGTCCGAAGACTTCGATGCCGGGCACCTCCTGGCGAACCAGCAGGGCGGTGGCGGCAGAGCTGGTGTCGAGGTGAGTCTTCTGGACGAATCCGCGCATGCCGCGGGCCTTGGCAATGCGGGCGAAGTTGATGACGTCGATGGCGCGGACTTCCTCACCCGAGCTGCCTCCGGGAGAATCCGGGTCGACGTGTACGTGAACGTCGATAGCTCCGATCAGCGCAGGGTCGGTGATGCCCATGTCCACGGGGCCACGCGCCAGGTTCGTTGAAAAGCCATTGGGGAGATAAATATCCGATGGAGCGGCGGCTTTCTGCGCCTGCAGCGGGGCAGCGAACATGAGAGCGGCGAAGGTTACAACGAGCAGCGCGGACAGACCATGAGCCAGTGAGGGCTTTGTCCTGAAGTCTTGATTCTTAATCATACGTTTTCCTCTATCGAAATGATTGCGTTTTGAAACCTTGCGGGTTGAATGCCAGGTTCGTGGAAATCGGGGCTCAAACGGACGACTGTGTGAAACATCCGGCAAACCAGACCGGGTAAAGGGCAGCAGCTATATGTGGCAATCTGGCCCACAACCGCTGGAGTTCCGTAAATTCGCGAAGAGATTTTTCCAACCGGATCCCGAAGGCGCGGATCGATTCGCGGCCTTACGGAATACGTTTTTCATCCATAAATCTCAATACACAAAATCTGAATACACAAACGAACCTTCCCCTGGATGGAATGCCCAACCACAAGCTATTTAATGACCCGGACACGGCCTTCCAGATAGGTGATTGATCCATCGATATGGCTGAACCAGTGGGCGGTGCCATTGGGAATCACGACCACATCGCCCTTCGTCAACTTCTGGCTCTTGCCCCCGACCACGGCTTTGCTGCGGACGATATCTGGATTATCGGATGCGGACAAAGGAGTGGTCAGGGAGCCGCCAGTAACCAGCGTCGCGCTGCCGTCCACAACCTGATAAATCTCGTAGCTGAAGGGGTGGATAATCGAGTATTGAGGCTCTCCGCCGCTGGCGCGACGGCGCACGGCGACGACACTGCCGGCGTCGTTGGTGACGCTAACGCCGGCCCCGCCCGATGTTTTCGCCCTATCTCCGGCCAGTTCGAGCGTTTTCATAATCTCGGCAGAGCTTTTGAAAATGCCGGGAGGGGTATCGGTGATTTTTGCGCCCGAGGGGTTGTAAGGCGAGACTTCACCTTTGGAATCTTTTTGCGCGCTCTGCGACATGGAACCCTGCGCCGTCAGCAGAAGAGCAAGAGCCAATGTCAACAAACTTGCAGCGGAGAAACGTCGCATCCAGCACCTCTTGAAAGTTCAATCGTAAAAGTTCAAAAAACGGGAAAATTTTGAAGCGTACAAGGGCAAAATCAAATGGCAAGGCAGCTTATATGACGGGTGACTTACGTGGCAACTGCAATGTTTGGGCATACTGGTGAAAGTTTCTCTTGAAATGTGATACCGTCTCCGATTGCGTTTGGAAGCGGGAGTTCCGGTTGGGAGCTTGCCCGCAGTCGTGATGGTCAGCTTTACTAGAGGAGAGGTTGCAATGCAATTGACGCGATGGAAATCGATCGGAATCACTTTAACCGCCTGCGCCCTTCTTGCCGGGAGCGCGGTGGTTCGCACTGAGGCTCGTCCCAAGCCGCAGGAGGCGACGAAGGCGAACGCGAGTCTGGTGAGCATCGACCCGGACGATATTGGCGGAGTTGTCACCAGCGCCAACGGGCCGGAGGCCGGCGTGTGGGTGATTGCAGAGACCACGGAGCTGCCCACGAAGTTCCGCCGCATCGTGGTGACCGACGATAAAGGGCGTTATGTATTGCCGGACCTGCCGAAGGCGAACTACAAGATATGGGTGCGCGGATACGGTCTGGTGGATTCCAAGGCGGTGGAGTCGGCGCCGGGGAAAAATCTGAATCTGGCGGCTGTGGTCGCCCCCACCGTGCGCGCCGCGGCGGAGTATTACCCGGGAAGCTACTGGTATTCGCTGATCAAGATTCCTCCGAAGAGCGACTTTCCTCTGAAGATCCGGAACACATCCGGATCGGAGCCTGAGATGACCGGCGCCAATGAGTTCGGAAGGCTGAAAGACGACCAGGTGCATACGCAGGCGCAGTGGTTGTTTTTGCTGAAGCGCGGCTGCGAGGTCTGCCACCAGATGGGCAATAAGGCAACGCGCGAACTGCCGAAAAATCTGGGCACGTTTGACTCTCCGGCATTGGCCTGGGAGCGCCGCATGATGTCGGGCCAGGTGGGTCCGGAGATGACGGGAGCGCTGAACAACTTCGGCCATGACCGCGGTCTGGCAATGTTTGCCGACTGGAGCACCCGGATTGAAAAGGGCGAGGTGCCGCCGGCGCCGCCGCGTCCTGTAGGCTTGGAGCGCAACGTGGTCATTACCCTCTGGGACTTCGGTACCGACAAGTCCTTCTTCCATGATGTGGTCAGCACCGACGAGCGGAACCCGACGGTGAATGGCTATGGTCCGGTCTATGGCGCGGACTTTTCTGCCGGGTCGATTGCAGTGGTGGATCCCATCAAGAATACGGAAACCATGTTCCCGGTTCCTCTCCGCAACGATGAAGACCGTAAGGACATGAAGCCGTTCACCTCCCAGCACATTGCCAAGCCATCGCCGTATTGGGGCAATGAGATCGTGTGGAACGACAGGGTGACCGCCGCGGGGCGGCATATGGACGACAAGGGCCGGGTCTGGGTGCATGCTCAGACACGCAAAGACCAGCCGGCGTATTGCAGGGAAGGATCGAACAATCCGTTTGCG
>DASZRZ010000008.1:0-14289 GCA_035548935.1 Terriglobales bacterium | reverse complement strand
CGAAGACAACGTCATGCCAGCGCACCGGGTCAAGAGGAGAGTAAGGCAGGAGCTTTCCGTTGAGACGGAACTCCGTAACGTTATAGTACCCCTTCGACGCGGTCAATCCGGGGCTGCGCGGTTCCTTGCTCAAGTTGGTGTAGTAAAACCCGTGGTACGTTTCGTAAACAAAGCCAGGAATGAACAAAAGCCACGCCAGAACCTTGGCCCCTGTGAAGGCATACCGTTGCCACTTCCGCTTGAAAACCGGGCGGTAATACGATGGCTGAACATCTTCGCGTTTGATGAGCAGTTTCCAAAGGTCGGGAATGTACTGCGCAAGCAGAAAACCGGATAGAAGAGCAATCTCGCTGCTTAGTAAATGCACGCCACCATCGTAGGCGAAATTGCCATGGGCGACGTTGTAAAGGATCACCAGATTCAACAATGCTCCCAGCGCGGTGGTGCTACGGAAGAGAAGCAGCGATCCCGCCGTTACCTCCATAACTCCGAGGGCGATCTGGTACCAGGTGACGATACCGACGGCCTGCCAGTAAAGCCGGTATGGCGCGTGTTCTCCGAAAAGCGAATGAAGATTGGAGATTGATGGATAGGGCATCTGCATGGGCAAAAACTTGATATAGCCGTAGTGCATGATATTGAGGGCCACCCAATAGCGAACCGCCAGCCGCAGCCAGTAATAAAGCGCCCTGTATTCCGTCCGGGGACTCTTTCTCGCAAACCATGTCCATATCGCTGCACCCACCGCTGCAATTACGAAAGCGATTCCCAGCGATGCGAAGCTGCCGATTCCCCAGCGCCCGCTTTCTCCAGGAATGGTCGTGTAAGTGACTCCAAGGCGCATGGAGAGGGAATAAACCTGCCGCAGCGAACGCACCGCAAGAAGACGCTCATACCAGCCCAAACGAAGAGGGAGCGTAATTTGCGCAAGGAACAGGAAAGAAAAGCGGAACAGTATCCGTTGCCATGACGTCCATCCATCGGTCTGTGGAACCGGCGGAACGGAATGATTTGCCTCGATATTGAATTGTTTTACGAGAGTGGCCATATCAAGTGTCTCCATTCGGCAGAATGCCAGGCATTCAGTAAATCGTTAGCGGCTTGCGCCGTCCTTCCAGAAGCAGGTACTTCTTATCTATTTTGTTCAACACAATCCTCAGCGCATTGCCCGTCTTGTCGGAACCCGTCAACAGCAGGTCGCCATCGGCAAGATTTGCATAGTGAAATGTCAAATGCTCGCCGGGATCATTCTTGCCGGTCAGATCGATTGTTCCGTTCGTCTTGTCGATCTTGTAGCTGTAGAAGTGCCTTCCGCCATTGCCGGAGGATTCGTAGTCGTACTGGCCGGCATGCTGAAAATTGGCGAATGGCGTCTCAAGGTTTATGGCGACTGGGCGGTTGACGCGCACGCTGAGAGTGTTCCATTGCTCGAACACAACGTTTTGCCAGCGAACAGGATCCAGAAGCGAATACGCAAGGGGTTGTCCGTTCACCTCGAAGTCCTTGACGTTGTAGTAGCCGGAAGCATTGCTCAATCCCGGCGCAGAGGGGAACAGCAACTCCCTGCCGTGATTACCGGCATGTGCGCCCGCCGCATAAACTGCGATGAAAACGACGGTCGCAACTTTGAGCAGTACCCGGGCGGTGCGTATTTGCGGCGTGGCAAACACCAGTTCGAAGGTGTCCGCCTTGGCCAGACGCTCCCGTACCAGCAGAGCGTAGAGCTTGGGTAGATCGTGCGCGAAGAGAAAGAACGCAATCAGAAGAAGCGATGAGGCATATACGTGATCGCCCAGCTGATAAGCAAAGCTGGCCAGAACGACATTCAGCAGGGCGGCTGTGATCAATCCCGCGCCTACCACGGCGGTTCTCCGGTAGAGCAACAAAGCTGCCGCGACCAGCTCAATCGCTCCCAAAGTCTGCTGGTAATGGGCCTTGGCGGCGCCCAGGCTTAGGTAGTAGATCTTCCAGGGAAGGAATTCTCCGTAGTTCGTCGCCAAATCGCTCTGCGTTGGGCTCGGAAACAGCAGACCAAAAAGCATCAGGACGCCATATCCCGCAATGCCGACTGCAAGACGGTATCGCAGGATTACGCGAAGCCAGTAGTAGAGGCCGTTATAGTGCTTCCGCTTACGATCGAGATAGCTCCAGAGTCCCGCTCCGGGGATCGCGAGAAGAAGTATCAGCGCCCAATTGGCGTAGCTGGCAATCCCCCATTTCGCCGCGGTAATAAACTGGGGCGAGTACGCCGTTACTACGAAGAAACTTTGGAAGTGTGTCCAGTCTAGAGAGAACAGCTGCCTCCAGTATTTCCAGTCCAGCGGCACGGCCAGCAGGAAGAAATAGATGAAGGCTACTCGAAATGCCACCTTTTTTACTAAACTCCAGGCTGGCGATATTTCCTCGATGTTTCCCTTGTTGGTGCTCATGAATCGGTCCTCGTGCGTTTGTTGAATTTCAGAAAGTTCTCAGGGGCCCGCGGCCCATGGTTAGCCGCCACTGCCTTTTTCAAAAATGCGGCTGGCATTGGCCGAAAAAACCGCTTCTTTCTCTGCAGGAGTTAACTCGGCCTGCTGTACGGAATTTATGTAGGGAAGAATCGACGCCTGGGCCCCATAGTCCGATCCAAACAGAATCCGGTCTGGGCCAAACACGCGGGCGGCCAGCGCCAGGTTGCGCGAACCCCGGCCAAATTGTCCTGTGTCGAGGTAAATCCGCCGTAGCTTGCCGATTGTGCTGGGTGCTCGAGCAGCCTTTTCAGCAAACTCAATCTGCTCTGCCACCAACGCAATGCTTCCGCCGATCATGGCAACTTGCACGCTCACATCCGGATATGCGTCCAGAAAATCCGTGAGCGCGAGCGTAATCACCCCGGTGGCCAGGTGAGTGCTGGTGATCAGTGTCGACCGCGCCAGCGGGTTATCGCCGGGAAGGCTGCCGGAACTTCCGTCGCTGTTTTTCGGCGGAACTCCGAAGTAAGGATTGGTTGGGCCAGACTCCGCATAACTTCCCGGAATGTTGGAAGCCGCGACTCCCCGATGAATAAAAATATGGCTGCGATACTTCTGTGCGACGGCAAAGATTGGAGCCAGGCTGCGTGCTGCCTGCAGACTGACAAACGCATCCAACGGGAGGGTTGCGCCGGACAAGCCCAATTCTTCGTGGGCGCGCTTTAACTCTTCCGCCGCCCATTGCGGATTTGCGGTGGGAAGGGAAGCGAGTCCGTAGAGCCGGCCGGGGTGCTTTTTTACGGCGTCTCCCAGATCGTTGTTCTGCGCGCGCCAC
Organism: Terriglobales bacterium; assembly: GCA_035548935.1. Lineage (GTDB taxonomy): Bacteria > Acidobacteriota > Terriglobia > Terriglobales > Acidobacteriaceae > DASZRZ01. The sequence continues at coordinate 11,004 of DASZRZ010000008.1, read as the reverse complement.
AGCGGACGGGCCACATCGGGAGGAAGAACGTTATCGTAAGCTCCTCCCACCCAGGACAGCACCTGCCGTTGTACCCCGGATTCGTCGAGATGCCGCAACCGGGCCTCGATGTCAAACCATTCCTTGCTTTGCGGCCTTTCCCGTCCATTCCTGGACCCGGCGCCGCTATTGATTGGAATGAGTTCGCCTTTCTCATTGACCACATACCGTGGCGGCTCCGTCCTTTTTTTCAGCAGCTCCACCACGCTGGGTCCGATCCAGTGTGCGTGGGTATCGATGATGGTTGGCTTTGAAGCGGCGGGCCTCTCGTCGGCCGTGCCGGGAGTCAAAGCATTTTCGAATACCGATAGCCTTGAACCGGCAATGCCGGCGGCTGCGGTTTGAAGAAACTGGCGGCGTGAAGCCATGATCAAGACCTCAATGAAATGTGTTTGAACAGCGGGACGAAGGATTGCTCCTGTTGGAGCAACCCTCCGCCCGTTCTGTTAAAAGCTGACCTTTAAGGCGAACTGAAGCTGACGGCCCGTGCTGTCGGTGGTTTTGGTGATCTGGCCAAAGGCGCTCGATCCGGCGGTTGCATTCGGAGTGTCGAAAATCGCGTTGTTGAACACTTTGAAGGCTTCCGTGCGGAACTCGACATTGCCGGCCTCGCCCAGGATCGCGAGCGGGAAACGCTTGGAGAGCGTTACATCCCACCGGTTCTGGTACGGTGCACGGAACGCTCCACGAGTCGAATTTCCAATGACTGTTCCAGTGGCTCCGCTGTTTGTTGCAATGGTGTAGAACTCCGTTCCCGGAGTCAGCTGAGGCGAAGTGGGTCCAATGCTCGCGCCAGGTCCCAGGCGTGTCTGGGTGGTTACGCTTGCAGGATTGAGGTATTGGATCTTCCCCGCGGAAAAGTTGCTCTGCGGAGACCCCGGATTCCTCAGATCGCCGGTTACGATTCCATACCCCGAAGTTCCCGTGAGGGAAGCAGAGCCGATCGATTGCGTAATTACGCCCGGCAGGCCGCTCTGGTAGGTTGTGATTCCGGAGAGCGACCAGTGTCCAAGAATGAAGTTCGCCTTGCTATTCCGGAAGCCGGGAAGATCCCACACGTACGTTGCCACAAAGCGGTGCGGAATATCCTGCTCCGAGATTCCCTTGTTAAGGGCCAGGGAGAACTGATTGCCAACCTGCGAACTGCCGCCCGAAGCCGTGCTTTCACTCGCGGGGAAGTTGTTAATGCTCTTGGAGAATGTGTAGGCGCCCTTAAATAAAAAATTCTTGGATATGTTATGGGTCACCGTCACGAGCAAGGCGTTGTACGACGAAAAGGCTTCATTCACGATCGTTGAATATCCCGTCGTGGAGAGACCTGCGATAGGAACACGGGATTCGCGATTCGCGGCTGAATTCCTTGTGAGTCCAAACCGTCCGGGGTTTGTGGCATTGACGAGCAGTGCGTTGTTGAGGGAAAGCCCTGCCGACTGCCGCACCCCGTTCGATCCCAGGTATCCCAGCGAGAGAACCCAGTGGGGCAGAAAGCCATATTCCGCGGTCAGATTCCAGTTCTCCGCGTAAGGCGTCTTGTTATTCCTCTGAACTCCCCGAACCGTTACCGGCGATCCCGAACTGTAAATGGGTGCTCCCGTTGTCGCATTCACGCCAGTTAGAGTTTGAAATGTTGGGTAAAGGGGGAATGCCGACGGTTGCGGCAGGCCTAAAATCGCAAATGGATCCGACAATCCGGTTACGGCCGTATTGGTTTGTGTGGCGGTCAGATAAAACGGTGGGTTGTTAATGAGCTGAGACTGCATGGTGTTAGTGGACTGGTAATACAGGCCAAAACCACCACGGATTGCAACCTTGGCGTCACCGAACAAATCGTAGGCAAAGCCCACCCTGGGCGAGATATTTCCCTTGTTGGATAAGAGAGTCGAGGCAGATGTTCCATTCACATTGGCGAGTAGGAACCCCTGCTGTAATCCCGGACCACCCGATTGAATCGTTGCGGCGGAAAGCAGGGACGGGTCAAAGTTCGAAATCAGGTTATTGGTTTCGGTCGGATTGCCGAAGTAGTCGTAGCGAAGTCCCAGGTTCAACATAAGACGCCGCGTAGCCCGGAAATCATCCTGTACGAACCCGGAGTAGTTGGCGTCGCGAAGGTGAAAGCGCTGTTTTCCGGTATTGCCCGATGTGGTGTACGGCGCTCCAATCAGGAAGTCGCGGAGGGAAAGATTGTAGGGAGAGGTTGAAGCCAGCGCATACCCGGGTATTTGATTGGCAAAAACGGTGTTGAAATTGAGCGATCCGCCCGGCGATGCCTGCGGGCTCTCGTTGAACTGCTCCCGGATGGTCTCAAAACCGAAGCGGAGCATGTGCTTGTTCAGCGACCACGACACCGTGTCATGAAAATTGATTGTGGCGGTATGTTGATAACGGCCGATGTTTCCACCGTAACCAAATTCGCCCAGAGAGCCGTCGGTGAAGCTGAAGCTCGGGAGTGTGGGGAAGTAGGAGGAGTTGAATCGGGACATCCCGACATCGGCAAGCCGCACGCCATCTCCGTAGGCTTCGATGTCGCGCTGAACCCAGTTGTATCCGATAACGGCCTGGTTGATGACCCTGTTGCTGATTGTATGAGTGTCGATAATCGACAGGTTCTGGTTGCCCAGAGGGTAGTCGTACGCCTGTCCTGGCGAACTGCTAAGACCGGAAGGGTTGATGAACAGCCCGTTCTGATAAAAGAAGGAAATTCCCAGATGGTTATCTCTTGAGGCCAGTTTGAAGTCACGGTCCAGGCGGGAACTAAGCTGGTTGGTGTTGTAAAGCACCGGGCCTGAGGCCGAATACAGGCCGAGAGTGCCCGGCGTTCCAGCGACGCTGGGGAAGAGATATCCACCAAGCGGCCCGCGTGCATTCAGAAGTCTGACCGCTACCGGGTCAATTCTCGACACGGGAAGATTGAAGGCCGCCGCCAGGCTGGCCGCATCGCGTGTTGCCGGCAATACCGGTATCTGGCCGGAGACAAAACCTGTGGAACCATTCTTTTGCCGGGCGCCCTCATAGTTCACGAAGAAGAAAGTGTTTTTCACCTTCGGTATAGGGCCGCCCAAAGATCCGCCGAACTGATTTTGAATCATGATTGGCGCCTGGTTGGTTGGACTTCCCGTCACCGGATGGGCCTGGGCATACTTCAGGAAGTAGTCATTGGCGTTCAAGGCTGTATTGCGAATAAAGTCGTACACAACGCCGTGATACGAAGTGCTCCCTGAGCGTGTGATCAGGTTGATGTTTCCTCCCGATCCATACGCGGAACTGGCGTCGTAAAGGCTTGTCTGGGTGCGGAACTCCTGCACCGCATCGGGATTAGGAATGGGAATGGCGCCGTTGGCCAGGGTATGGAACTCCACATTGGTCGATTCCACGCCATTGAGGCGGTAATCGTTATTTGTGGCCCGCTGACCTGCCACGTAGATGGCGTTTCCGCCCTGCGCAACCGTGGCTGCCGGGGAAATCAGGGGTGCGTATACTCCCGCGTCTGTGGCTGCCAGATCGAACACGTTGCGGGTGGGAAGCGGCAGAGCGGTTAATACGCGAGAGCCAACCACCCCTCCCAAGGTTGCGCTGGTGGTTTCTACTCCCTGAACTTCGGCAGACACTGCAACCTCCTGGTTGGTAGTCCCCACCGCCAGCTTCACATTCACAACGGATGTATCGCTCACGCTTACTTCAATGTCGGTGAGGGAAACCTTTCCAAAGCCTGCCTTTTCCACCACCAGTTGGTATGCGGCGACAGGTGGAACCAGCGGAAATGAATAGACCCCATCGCGCAGGGTTTTAGTCTCGCGTGTGTAGGAAGTTGCGCGATTGGAGAGCTTAACCACGGCTCCCTCCACGACAGCGCCAGTGCTGTCCTCCACAACTCCACGAACCGCGCCTGTGGAGGAGCTGTTTTGCGCCCAGGATGACTGGGCAGTGACCAGACTGAATGCCATCAGAAAAACGGCGGTGAGAAGCTTTTTTCTGCTCTGCCCGCCATGGCGAAAAATTGTGTGAGCTAACGAATGTACGTTCACCGCTTCCTCCAAAAAATCTGTGTATTGATCAGGGAATCGCAATCAGAAATGGAGGCGGTGCATGAGAACGATTACGGTTTCTTGGAGGGATCCTGAGGAAGGGTACCGCTCAAAAAAGAAAATGCCCGCCTGCCAGAAGTCTCGCAAAAGTGGGCTGTGGGAGGGCTAAAACTTGCGCTTGCAGTGGCCTGCTCTACGCTGTTTCCACTAGCGAGAAGATTCGCTGTAGAGACAACAACAACGCCGGACATTGGGTAGTCCCGAAATCATGGACGTACCTTACAGCATACTTATTCTATTGGTCAAGTAGTTTTTTCTTTGACAGGCATATTTTCGGAAGGTATTTTCTACTTGTGATCTCACTCGCCCCAGTCCGCCTCGATTCGTACCGCAATTGTTGTTTCGCAAATTGCGCAGGCGGAATCACTCCGGCCAGAGAGCACTGAGCTTAACTTCAGTAGTTTAACTTCAGTAGTTTCTTAGCCCACCGCCGGAGATGTTGATCTGGCAGGTGGGTTTTCTATTTTTAAACACTAATTATTTGGGAGAAATAACGTGGCAAAAACAACAAAGGAGCCGGGAGATTCCACAACCCAGCCCACACAGCCGCTCCAGGAAAAGAAACAGCCAGCCCCCGGCACTGTGCCGGCTCCAGATCTCAGCAGCAGCCATCCGGAAGTGGACAACCTGTTGTTTGAGGATGAGAAGACCTTGATTCAAGAGGTGGTTCTGGCGATTCGTACCATACAGTTCGGGTCAATTCTCCTAACGGTGCATGACGGCCAACTCGTCGAGATCAGCAAGAACGTGCGGATTCGAAAGGGACGCTTCCGATAGCTGCCATAACAATGCTTTACGGATCTTCCTGAAGCCGCCGCAATTTCCTCGTTTGTACGTAGGGCCCTGTTCCCGGCCCACATGGATCATGCTGTTTCCGTTACCCGAGCGGGCCTGAATCCCGTATTATGTTCTCCGCTAAAATCAGGATTCCCGCGGGACTCCGGCGCTGGGTTTCTACATCATCTCTTTTCAAGAGGAGCTTTGGGCATGAAGCGTGTTCTGCTTCTTCTTTTCATTTCGGCGGCAAGTTTAGTTCAGGCGCAAATGGCTCATGCCAACGGCGCCGGAGTTTCCATGGGGCACATTCACCTCAATGTTCGCGAGGTTGAGGCAAGCAAGCGATTCTGGATTCTGCTGGGCGCAACTCCAGTCAAGGTTGGAGACACGACTGTCATGAAGCTCCCCAATGTCCTGATCTTTCTTCAGCAGTCCGAGCCCACGGGTGGCAGCGCGGGGACTGTCGTGGACCACGTCAGCGTGAAGGTCAAGAATGTCCCAGCGGAGATCGAGAGGCTGCAATCTGCCGGAGTCAAAGCGGAGAAGGGCGCCCGATGGCCAACGCAGGCCTTCGTTACCAGCCCGGAGTTGCTGAGAATCGAATTCCATACCGATGACTCCATGCCGGGGCCGATTGCCAATGACCACATCCATCTTGTGGTAGCGGAGAGCGCTATTCCCGATGTACAAGCCTGGTACGCCAAAACCTTTGGCGGCACGGCTGGTATTCGCGATCGTTTCAAAGCCGTTGAATTGCCGGGGGTGGTGGTGGCGATCTCCGCCGCGCGCGCTCCCACTACGCCCATTAAAGGCAGCGCCCTTGATCACATTGGATTTGAGGTGCAGAACCTGGAAGAGTTCTGTAAGAAGCTTGCAGCTTCGGGCATAAAGTTCGACAAACCGTTTACCCGGCAAGCCTCTGATTTTTCGTCCGCTGTTATTACCGATCCGTGGGGCACCCAGATCGAACTGACCGAGGGGATGGGCAGGATTTGAATGGCTGCGCTTCCACCGGGAGCGCGTTTTCTTGCTACTGGAAATAAAAAAAGGACCGCAATGCGGTCCTTTTTTATTACCCATTCTTCGTCAGGGGCTACTTCCGGGATGCCATCTCCAGCCGGTCTTTTTCCTGTGCGGCTTTCAGAACCTCGTCAAACCAGCCTAGAACTGCCTCCCTGCTTTGCACGAAGGGGTTGGGCTCGCCCGGTTTTCGTGATGCGATTTTCTTCCCCAGTTCGAACACATCGTTCACCTGCTGATGATCCGGCAGGAGAACGCGGACATCGGGAACATCCCGCATCCTCTTAATGCTGGCAATGTAAGGCTTGGTCCATTCCTCTGAAAAATTAAAGCCCAGACCCCCGAGCGTAAGAGCCCTGTATGGTTTGCCTTTGTCGTAAACCGTGTATTCCATGCTCAGGCAGCCGGGCGTATGGCCGGGAGTGACGTGCAGCCGGAGTGTGGTCTCGCCGAGCTTGATAACGTCTCCTTCTTTCAAAACCATGTCGCGGGGAATCGTTTCATAACGATGTTCGGCCAGCGGCTTCTCGTAGATATCCCAGTCCGCAGCCGTCATTCCCACTCGCGCGTCGGAAGCCTTTTGAATGATCTTTACTCCGGCGGAGTGATCCCAGTGTCCGTGGGTGAGAAGAATATATTTGATATCGGCGGGATTCAGTCCGACCTTGCGGATATTCTGCAGTACTGTTTCCGCCGTGTAGTCATAGGCGGGATCGATAAGGATGAGCCCCTTGCCGGTCTTCAGAACGTAGCTGCTCGATCCTTGCGGCCCAACGTAATAAACATTATCGAAGATCTGAAAGGGCTCCCATTTCTGCCCTTCCACGGTCGCGGGCACCCTCGTGCCCTTCTTGTCCCACGGAAGCAGATAGTTGTAGTCGACGGCTTTTCTTGGCTGCGCTTCCTGCGCCGCGGATGAGAGGCAGCCGGTGATCATCACGATGCCCGCACTGGTTAGAGCAAATGCCCGTAAAACTGCGCGCGTGTTGGTCAATTCATCTCCTCTTGCCGTTTGCTTCCAGTTCTACTGCGGAAGCATCCCCAGCGTGCTCCGCTTGGGCACCCATCCCACCGGGATTGTCGTAATTTCTTTCATCGAAGCGACATCGACCACCGAGACGTTGTTGGTCATTGAGTTGGCCACGTAGGCCTTTTTATTATCCGGCGAGAGCGTTACCCAGCTGGAGCCTTTGCCGCTCAACTCCGCGGTTCCGATCACTTCAAGGTCGGGCAGGGAATAGGCGTACATGGCCCGGTTCATGACGCTGCATACCAGCAGCGTCTTCTGGTCTTTGGTCACCGCCATGCCGTGCGAAATTTCTCCCCTGGGAGGAAGAGGCGTTCTTCCGGGGGCTATATTCGGATGCTTGATCCTCTTGATCTCCTTGTGGGTGGCAAAATCAACCACCGCAAATCCGTTGAGCGCGCTCATCTGCACGAACAGCCACTTGGTCGATCCATCGGGATTCACCGACATCGCCATCGGACGAACTCCCAGCCCCATGGGAACCGTCCATGCGACCTCCTCGGTCTTGGCGTCGATTACGCTCACCTTCCTGCCCTGCTGCGACCCGGCGATCACAAACTTGCCGTCGGGCGTTACATAGGTGTTGTGGATCTGGTCGCCTGTCACGATCGTCTTGACTCGCTTTTCGGAAGCGGTATCCACCACATCCACGCCTCCCGGATTCTTGCGGATCGCTATATAAACCCGCCGCCCGTCAGGGGACAAAGCGATATTGTTCGGACCGCCGCTCAAAGGGATCTGTTTGATTACCTTCAGCGTCTTCCCATCCACAATGTCCAGCGTGCTCTCTGATTCATTGCTCACATAAATCCGCTTGCCATTCGGAGACACGGCCACGCCGTGGCTTACCTCAATCCCGGTGATCTCCCCTACGACCTTGTCCGTTGCCGGATCGATCAGGTGAATGTTGTCTCCCGCCGAATTGGTCTGGAGAATCCGCGGTTTATTGGCCGCCGGGCTCCAGACCACCATGCTCAGTACAACCACTCCCACGACCGCCGCCCGGCGCCACTTTGTGGTTTCATCAGCCATATTGTGCCGATTTTCCATGGTGAACTCCTGTCTAGAGCCCTTCCCGCCTATTTCTCACCTAACACCCACGCCTTCAGCACCAGCCACTCCGGATCTTGTTGTGAGTTGAAATGCTTTCCCCCGCCGTGGAAGGGATCTCCGCCGGCCTCTTCTGCCAGGGGATGGACAAGAAGCCTGCTCTTCAGGCTGCCCGGAATAACCACCCGGCTGAATTCACGGAAATTCTTTTGCGAATCCTCTTCGCTCCACATCTTGGTTCCCTTGGGAAGCGGCACCAGTGCCGGATGCAGTCCATAGGCGGAATCAACCCCATGGCAAGACACGCAACGGGCATGTCCCGGGCGCTTCGCCAGAAAGATGGGCTGCACCTTTGTCTTGAAGAACTCGTAATCAAGAGAAGGCGACATTACCGGCGCGGAGGATGAGGAGGAAGTTGCAGCCCCAGGCGGCTGTACCGGCGGAACTTCAGAAGGAGACTCCTGCTGTAGGAACATCCCAAACATTACCAGTGCCCAGCACGCAATTGTGTACACGTTTTTCTCCTGATGCTTGATGGCGCCAACAACGGCTGGCAATACCGCGAACGAACGATTGGCAAACAGACATTGGCAAACAAACGAATGAAAGATACCCCGCTCTTCCCTGTGAGTCAAATGATAGAAGTGGCTTTTCCCCAGGAATACTTAAGCGATAACTGCCAAATTCAAAGTTCTTCCTGTTTAGAAGCTGACTTCTTTTTACAAGCTGTTGATGCTGCGGCAACACTGCTGTAACCGTACGCCTTTATGGTTCGCGTGAGCCGGAAATGATTTTTACCGGCTTGCAGCAAACTTCACCGAATGGAGATTTAAGAAATGTTTTTTGAGCGTATCCGGAAAAGTTCCGCCATCGTTTTAAGCGCCGCGATGTTGGTGCCCATGATGGCTTCACCGGCATTCAGTGCCACCACCTCCGAGGACAACAGCGCAGAATTGAAAAGGGCGATCAAGTCCGGGCGTGCAAAAAACATCATTCTCTTTCTGGGTGATGGCATGGGCGATTCTGAAATCACGATTGCCCGCAACTACCATGTTGGAGCGGCGGGCCGTCTTGCGCTCGATACGCTGCCTCTTACCGGCGCTTACACAACCTATGCCGTGAAAGAAACCAATCCCGCACTTGCCGATTATGTTACTGATTCCGCTGCCAGTGGCACGGCATGGTCCACGGGACGCAAGACCAGCAATGGCCGAGTCTCCACCGTTGCGGGTAGCAGTGTCGTAGCTTCTTACGCCACCATTCTTGAATTTGCCCAGGCGCTGGGCCTCCGTACCGGGAACGTAAGCACCGCAGAAATCACGGATGCCACCCCGGCTGTCCTGGCATCCCACGTGAATGCCCGCGGTTGCCAGGGCCCAGCCAATATGTCTGCATGCCCTGCCTATAAAAAGTCCGCGGGCGGTCCCGGCTCCATCGCCGAGCAGTTGGTCGATCATCGCATCGACGTTATTCTCGGTGGTGGGCAGAGCCGCTTTACTCAGGTGATCGATGGTGGACCTTATATCGGTAAAACCGTAATTCAATCCGCACTTGCACAGGGATACCAGTACGTCACCAATGCTGCCGACCTCGATGTGGTGGATGGTGGCAAGCGTGTACTTGGACTGTTCGCTCCCGGAAATATGGATCTGGAGTGGTCCGGTGCTCTGGCTCAGCCGTTCCCTGGAAGCGGTCCGCAGAAGTGCCTGGAAGGGCAGCGGCCGGTCAACCAACCCAGCCTGGCGGCCATGACCACCAAGGCTCTTGATCTGCTCGAAAGGGATGGCAAAGGCAGGCAGAACCGACGCGGATTCTTCCTTCAGGTTGAAGGCGCATCCATCGACAAACAGGATCACGCTGAAAATCCCTGCGGCCAGATCGGCGAAACGATCGCGTTCGACAAGGCGGTGGCAGTCGGCCTCGAATATGCCAAGACGCACCCTGACACGCTCATTATCGTTACGGCGGATCACGCGCATACCAGTCAGATCATTGAGTCGGTTCCTGCCGCCGAAGGGGTCAACCATCCCGGAGCCTTCAGCGTTCTGACAACCGCCGACGGCACGGATATGACTGTTAACTACGCCACAACGCCACACGGTACCTCGCAGGATCACACCGGATCGCAGGTGCGTATTGCTGCTCAGGGCCCGCAGGCCGCCAATGTCGTGGGTGTTACGGATCAGACGGATCTGTTCCACACGATGATGCGGGCACTCGGACTCGAGTAGTTCTTTACCGTAACCTGCATCTGCAACTTGCAACCGGCAACTTGCAAAATCAAGACCCGCTCCAACCAGGGCGGGTCTTTTATTTTGCGATCATCCGTTGCCCGCATCGCTGGGTTAAACTCCACTATTCAAGGAGGGGCGTTGGCTTCCAAGGAAAGCTCGAACCCGGAGAATGTATCCAGCCAAAATGTATCCAGGCAAAAGGATGCGGTTGCGATTCGTCCCCGGAACCTGTCCGATTTTGTGGATGTTGTCCTCTGTGCCGTGGTGGCTCTGGGAGCATGGGTTTTCCTGTGGCAGGCCTCTTTTAAAGTGGGATTGCAGTACCAGTTGGACTTCGGAGAGGGACTGGCAATTGCCACCGCGCAACAGGTTGCGAAGGGCTTAACCGCTTATCCTCCGCTCAACGCGCTGCCGTATTACTTCTCCCCTTATGGGCCGGTCTTCTATTACCTGATGGCCCTCCCCTTAAGAATTTCAGGTATCAGCTTCACGGGGCCCCGCACCCTGCTGCTTCTGGCTCTGCTTGCGTGTCCCGTATTGCTCGCTTTTCTGCTCAGAAACGAGACGGGCTCACGAAAGAATTCCTTCCTGTTCGGTTTCCTGTTTCTCTCCTTGCCGGTCGTTCGTTTGTGGTCGGGGCTCATGCGTCCCGATGCGCTTGCAATCGCTCTCAGCTTTGGAGGACTTTGCCTGTTCCTGCGCCGCAGGGATTTTCTGGCCGTCGTTCTCTTCGTGGCCGCGCTTTTTGTTAAGCCAACTTCTGTTGCCGCGCCTG
>DASZRZ010000007.1:0-4254 GCA_035548935.1 Terriglobales bacterium | reverse complement strand
TAGGTAAGCATCCGCAGGACCGGCACAAAATTCATCAACCAGTCGCCGCGGGTGCGGGAGAAGAGGATAAAAGGAATCACGCGGTTGAATACGACCACGATGGCGATCAGCAGAATGGCAAGCTGCGCGATTTCAGCCGCGGTAAAGATGCCTTCGTGAAAGGTGGCAAACGTAATGATGACCGCAATGGCGGCGGTGGAGAGTTGCTCCAGCACGGCCATGGAAAGGGCTATCCGTTCGCGGCTGATTGCAATTTGCGGTTCCACCCTCTGCTCGAAGGCTTCGATATTTTCCTGAAAGGCGCGGGAGAGGAACTTCCCCATCTCGGTGTAGATACGCTGGACGTACGAGACCAGCGTAAGCACGCCCAGCAACAGCACCAGAGCCGCTATGGTTGCGAGAATCATAGGTTGCGTCCCCGGCCAGATACGGCAGTCCTGGACCTCTGGCGCCCGGGCAGAGTATCGCGCTTCAAGGCCCGGGAGCGCGGTTTTGCTGTGCTCGCGGCGCTTTTGGCGGAGCGGCCCGCCGGGTCAGCACCGCGTCGAATCAGGCCATCGGCGAGCCCCAACTGGCGGCGGAGCCGTTCTTCCTTGCGGGCCATCTGGCCGTTATCGCTCTCGTGGTCATATCCCGCGAGATGCAGAACACCATGCAGCATCAGCACCTTGATTTCATGAAGAATCGAATGCCCGAACTTTTCGGAGTTGCGGGCAGCAATCGCGGTGGAGATTGCGATGTCTCCGCTCCACTGCGAAGCCACGGCTTCGATTGCCGGAAACGAAAGCACATCGGTCGCCTGATCCTTGCGTCGAAAGCGGCGGTTGAGTGCACGCATTTCCCGCTTGGACGTCAAGACCACGTTGACTTTACCGGCCAGCTTTACGGCTCTGCGGGCCTGCCCCAGAAACCGCTGCAATGACCGCTGGCTTACGCCTTCCGCTGATTTGTCGATAATGACCACGTAAAAAAATAAGGAGGGCATAAATGGCCCTCCTGAACCGGGGAAATTAGTCTGCGTAGTTCTGTCCGAACGACGCACTCGGATTACCGCCGCGCTCTTCGAGCGAAAACGTGAGCTGGGCCTCTTCGGCGTGTGCCTTACGCTCATCGTAGGCCCGGATGATTCTCTGCACCAGGCTGTGGCGCACCACATCGCTTTCGTCGAAGTGAATGAACGAAATGCCCTCGATACCCTTGAGAACATCGGCCGCATCCAGCAACCCGCTGCGCTTATTGGGCAGATCAATTTGCGTCACGTCGCCGGTTATCACCGCCTGGGAGTTGAATCCCAGCCGGGTGACAAACATCTTCATCTGCTCGGCGGTGGTATTTTGCGCTTCGTCCAGAATGATAAAGGAATCATTCAGGGTGCGGCCCCGCATAAAAGCGATGGGCGCAATCTCAATAATATTCTTTTCCAGATAGCGATCGACCTTTTCCGGCTCGAGCATGTCGTAAAGAGCGTCGTAGAGCGGCCGCAGATAGGGGTCCACTTTCTCCTGCAAGGTACCCGGCAGGAAGCCGAGGCGTTCGCCGGCTTCAACCGCTGGACGAGCCAGGATGATGCGGCTTACCTTCTTGGAGAGTAGCGCGGAGATAGCCATGGCGACGGCAAGATAGGTTTTGCCCGTGCCGGCGGGTCCGATGCCGAAGATCATGTCGTGGCTCTCAATGGCCTCGACGTAACGCCGCTGATTGATGCTCTTGGGCTGCACGGTGCGGCGTCCGAAGGCGCGCTGGCGGCCAGCCTCGGCCAGTCCGCGCAGAGTGGCCTCCGAATCCGAGGTCACCACTTTGAGCATGGAGCCCAGGTCGCCGTTATGGAAGGTAAAACCGGCACGCTGCAGGTGATCGTAATCGGCGAAGACCTGCTCGGCGCGAGCCACGTCGCGGGGCTCGCCCTGGATTTCGACGCTCTCCGCCTTCATGTCGATGGTGACGTTCAACCCGTCTTCCAGAAGATGAAGATATTCGTCCCGGGCTCCGAACAAGGTTTCGATGTTGCGGCTGATTTCAACGTTTTTCTTCATTTAGCTCCAGGCAAATCCCTCCATGCCCGGTTTGCAGGCTTGGAGCAATCCAAGGGGAAACCGCGAAGCAATGCATGGGCGTGGTTGAGTGCAGACGTACAAGAGAGGGGCTGAAGTGCTCGCCACAGGGTGGAAGCAGCTACCATCTCGGGCTAGGTTATCCCGCCCCCTGAAAACAGTCAATGCCGATCCCAAGTCATTCACTTCGTTGATTAATTGGATGTAAATAGGACCGCCGGAGAAGCATAAATCCATTGATTTCAAGGTGGGCCAGAGGGGGTTTGACCGCAGGAGAGCTCATCTCGTAGAATACGGATGCACAGGATTTCCCTAAAGGATCAGTAACATACAATGGCAAACCACGTTTCAGCTCTGAAACGCGTCCGGCAGACGGAAAAACGCACCGCGATGAATCGCGCCAACAAGTCCCGCATGCGCACCGCACTACGGAAGCTTCGCACCGCTCTGGCCTCCAAGAACCGTGAACAGGCCGACACACAGTACCGCGAAACTGTCAGCATTCTCGACAAGTCCGTACAAAAGGGAATTCTTCATAAGAATACCGCCTCACGGTACAAGGCACGTCTGGCAGCCCGGGTTACCGCTGTTTCCGCAAGCTAACTTCCAGCCCTGAACATCGGCGGAGGAATACCACCCGCCGGTGAACACTCTCGCAAGGCTACTTGCTATACAGGCAGCTCCTGTTGTTCCCATGAGGAGGCGGCAGGCTTGTGCGTGGCTGCGAGTTCCAGCACCAGACGCTCAAGAACCAGGCGCTTGCTGGGCGGATTCGAGCGAAGCTCCAGATCCGCCCTGGCAACCAGTTCGAGCGCACGAGTGATTTCCCGCTTCGACTTGTAGCGCGCGGCCTGGCGGAGAATATCGTCCGCGGCAAAGGGAGGAACCCGGAACCCTTGCCATAGCACCTGCCAAAGAGCCCGCTGGTCGCGCACCCTTTTCTCGTGAATTACCAGAATCTGCCGGAAGGTTTTGGCAAGCATGTAGAGATGGCCAATGGCGGCTTCCTCGCCGTCGGCGGTGGAAAGAATCGCGTCCAACACGTTCAACGCCCGGGCACGATCGCGGGAAGAGATGGCGTCGGTAAGGTCGTAAAGAGTTCTGTGCCGGGCGGAGAGGACCATGGTTTCGACATCTTCGAGGCCGATGGCCTTCTTCTCGCCGACATACAGCATGAGCTTTTCCAACTCGCCCGCCAGCAGCATCATGTCGCCCGCGAGAGAGTCCACGAGCTCCCGGGCGGCATCCACGTCGAGTTTCACGCCCTGGGCGGAACAGGTTTCCGACAGCCAGCGCATTGCTTCGCCCTCTTCCACGCGGGCCAGTTCCACGGTACCGCAGAATTGTCCCAGCGTTTCCCGCAGGCGTTCATAGCGGTCGCGGTCCTGCATCTCCATGCGGCGCGCATCGGCGGGAATGCTGATGTGATCGGCGATAAAGAGAAGCAGGGCATCGGGGTTTGGATTAGCGACGTATTCCTCGATGGAATCAAACTCATCCTTGTGAGAGCCGCGGCCATAGAGGAGCTTGACTCCGGTGATGAAGAACACCTGGAACGAAGCCAGCAAAGAGGGCGTGCGCGCCCGGTCGAGGATTTCCGCCACGCTGGTCCCGGCAAGATCGACCTCGTGAAGGCTGAAGTCGCGCAGGTCGGGTGGGACAAGATGCTGGACGATCGCCTCGCGGCAGCGCTTGCGGAAGAAGGCCTCGTCGCCGATAAAAACATACGCGGGGCGCAGCTTGCGCTGCCGGACCTCGGCGACAAAGCGGTCGGGGGGAGCGAAGGCCTGCACTAGTATGCCTCCACGATATTGCTTACGAGAGTTCGCGCGAAGTCACGCGCCAGCCGGTCCACCGCGGGCTGGTCTTCCTCAAAGAAGCTGGAAAGCTCACGGCTGACCTGGTATTGATCGCGAAACGTGTAGCCCGGATTCGACCAGACAACGTTTCCCTTCCGATCCATCAACGACACGCGAACCACCACCGTGACCAGGGCGCTGGAGGCGCGCCCCGTCTGGGAATCATAGGTGACGGGGGCGAACTGAGTTCCCACAACCGTGCCGCGAAGCGTGAGGTCGGCATCTTCACTGGCGTTGCTGCTGATGCGGTATTGGGTGCGGGTAAGAAACTCCCGAACCACCGCGGCGGTTAAAACCTGCTCCACACGGTAAGTCTGGGTTTGATTCACGAAAGCGGGGACGGC
>DASZRZ010000006.1:0-8579 GCA_035548935.1 Terriglobales bacterium | reverse complement strand
ACCTTTTTTGATGGCATCGCCATCGCCTCGGGCTTCCTGGTTTCTCATCGCCTGGGATGGCTGATCTTCGTGGCCGTTTTTCTGCACAAGATTCCCGAAGGTTTCACGGTGGCGTCTGTCATGTTGGCCAGCGGGAGAAGCAGGGTCTTCGCCTGGGGTTCGTCGGCAATGCTGGGCGCGGCAACGCTGCTCGGGGTGGCGACGATGTCGTTTACCCAGCATGCGGTGAACATCGGATTGCCGCTTTCGGTGGGGGTGACGCTTTACGTTGCGGCGTCCGACCTGATTCCCGAGGTTAATCAGGAGCCAGGGACCAAGATGGCGCTGGTGGTTTTTGTGGGAGTCGGATTGCTGTTTCTGATGGAAAGGCTAGTTCATTTAATTTAAATGGATAACCAGACTGCACGGATAGCAGGCTGCACTGACCTTCGCTCTGGCAGAGTTATAACAACCCTGAACTATTCCACGGCATTCTTAGCCGTATAGCCTTCGCGGGCGAAAACGATGTACTTCACATCCTTTCCTTTTTGATCTTTCACCACGATGGGCTTGCCGTCGGGCGCCACCAGTTCAACCTTGAGCTTGCGATAGGAGCCGTCCTGCTTTGTATTGGTGGGACGATAGGTGATGACGTACTCGTTGCGAATCTCCGCTGCGATCGATCCGAATATCTCGGGCATTTCGGCTTCAAACCTGGGACCGAACCAGCGGCCTCCCGTGGTCTTTGCAATGGACTTGAGCCGGGCATCGGCTTGGGCAAAATCCATTTCCGTGCTGCAGGGGAACAGTCCCGGTTCCACGCCTTGTCCATTGGCTCCCAGCCATACCAGCATCGCCTTGCCGGTGCTGATGGGGTAGACGATGGTGTTCTGCGACTGCTTGACCTTCTGCATCAGCTTGTCGAAGTTGGTCCTGCTGAAGGTGTCGCATCCGCTGGTTACCAGGATGATGTATTTGCGGCCTTCCACGCCGGCGACGCGATCAAGCGTGTCATAAAGAGCGTCATTCACATTGACTTCGTTGAAGCCCGGGATGCGCAAGGTGTTCAGGCCAGCCTGGACGGCGCCTTTATCCTGCGTGAAGTCCACCACGATCTTGGGGCGGATGTCGAACGACACCACCGCAACCCAGTCGTCTTTCTTGAGCGAGTTGGCAAAGGCATAGGACGCATTGAGTGCGTCATACATAAAGGCATAGCTGTTCGCCGCGAACTCCACGACCAGCACCGCCGTTATGGGAGCCTCCGCCTGGGTTACACCGCTAATGTTCTGGGGAACACCGTCCTCCGTCAGGCGGAAGTTTTCTTTCTTCAGTCCGGGGATGAACTGCCCATCCTTGGTGGTGACGCTTACGGGGACGGTGACCAGAGGAACGTCCACGCTGATGGAGAAGTTGGGCATTCCTTCCGGAGCCTTGGCTTTTGGCGGCGGGGGTGGGGCTTCGTCCTTCTTCCTGGGGACTGCAAGGGGGCCAATATCCCCCTGTGGACCGCCAGCTTCGGCGGGGGAGGGCTCCTGCCCCCCTTCCTTGGGAGGATTGGGGCGGCTTTGTGACCAGCCCGCGGAGGTGCAAAGCGCGGGTACCAGAGCGAAGAACACAGCCAGAAGAACGATGCGCCGAATCCTGTAAAACGTGCCAATGCCTGGAGACGACATATATCCTGACCCTCTCAATCTATATGGTAATATAAGAAGCTGGCTCTGGTTGTACTTCGAGCTGGCTTCCTTTGCCGTATCCACCAGCAATGGGCAGGCAATCGGGGCCGCCCAGGGCTTGAACTGGAACTCCGGATCTCAACCCGGTGCCATGGGTGGTATGAAACAATCAGCGTTTCGCTCTCTCGCCCTCCTCTTTCTTCCTGTTGTGCTTCTTGTGGCCCTTCTTCCTGTTACGGCGTTTGCTGAGGCTGCCCCAGCGACGATTCCCACTCTGCCGGTGGACCAGATTCGTCCGGGGATGCGCGGAGTGGCCTACACGGTCTTCCAGGGAACCAAGCCAGAGGCAATGGGAGTTGAAATTCTGGGCGTGATGCCCAATGCCGCCGGTCCGCAGGGCGACATCATACTGGTGAGGCTCCATGGGGAGAATGTGGAGTACACCGGAGTGGTTGCGGGCATGAGCGGAAGTCCCGTTTACATCGATGGAAAGCTGGTGGGAGCCATCGCGTACCGCATTGGAGAATTTTCCAAAGAGCCGATCGCCGGGGTGACGCCCATTGCCCAGATGCTGGAGATCAACGAACTGGATACCAGCGTGCCCAGCCAGGTGGTGGCTGATAATTCCACATTGGAAAGTGTAAGCGCGGTGGCTTCACCGGGCGGCCAGCCCGCACTGGGAAGCCCTCAGAGCTACACCAACCTGCTCAAGCCCATTGAGACTCCGCTGGTTTTTTCGGGATTCACCGAGCAGGCTATGAGGCTGTTCAGCGCGCAATTTGCCTCCGCCGGAATCCGTCCCATGATGGGCACCGGGGGGGTAACGGGCGAGAAGCAGCCCGAACCGATTGAGCCGGGTTCGGCGGTCGGAGCCCTGTTGGTTCGCGGAGACCTCGATATCGCCGCCACATGCACGGTTACCTACGTGGATGCGAATCGTCTGCTGGCGTGTGGGCATCCTCTGATGCAATCCGGTCAGGTGGACTTTCCCATGACCAAGTCGCGGGTGCTGGCAACGCTGCCCTCGCCGATGAACGCCTTCAAGATCGCCAATGCCACGGAGCCCGTCGGGTCATTTGTGCAGGACCGGCATACCGGCATCATGGGCCGCTTCAACGTGGACTCCAAAATGATTCCGGTGACCTTGCGCATCCACGGGCGCGGCGCGCCCAAGGTCTTCCACTACGAGGTGCTCAATAGCGCCAAGCTTACCCCCGTAGCCATGATGGCCACTTTATTCAGCGCGCTTCAGGGAGTGAACGAAGGCGGGGATGATGTCACCTACCGCATGGACGGACGGATCGCGGTAAAAGGTTATCCGGACGTAAAGATGAATAATATGTTCGCGCCCGCCGATGGAGGGCAGCCCTCGGCATTTCTTGCCGCGCTGTCTCTGGGAGATCGATTCGGACGCATCTATCAGAACTCGTATGACCGCGCCGCGGTTTCCGGTGTGGAGCTTGACTTCGACATCGTGAACGAACGCCGCTGGGCGCAGCTGGAAAGCGCCCGCACCGATCTTCCCGAGGCCCGTCCCGGAGATGAAATCGTGGTGGAAGCCGTGCTGCGTCCTTACCGGGGCGAGCGCATGCTGCGGGAAATTCCGATCAGGATTCCCACCTCGACGCCAAAAGGCAAGCTGCGCATCCTTATCAGCGATGGCGATACCCTCGACCGCGCACGCAGGCCGGGCGTGAATCTGGGAAGAGGTCTGGACCTGGGCTCGACCATCGCCCTTCTGAACAAAGACCACTCGAACAACCGGCTTTATGTATCGCTGCTGGAAGCCAATCCGCAGGCCATGGTGGAAGATAAGGTGATGCCGGGGCTGCCGGTATCCGTCATGAACGTGATGGAAGGCATGCGTGGAACGCGCGGCATGGTCGTGGTGGGCGAGTCGGCGGTGAACGAAGCCTCCACGCCGCTTGATTACGCCGTCTCCGGCGCCCAGGTGATCACCGTAAACGTAAAATAACGGTATTTCGCTCCTGGTTTGCCTGTGGGTCCGTCGCGGGTTGATCGGGTACGATTGCGCATGATAGCTTACGGCCTCTGCTGTAAAAGCCGGTGCGATTTCGTCACGCCGGGAACAGCATGCCAGTGACCACGCCACACGGAACTCATGGAGAATAAAATGGAAGCGCTCGGTCTTATCGAAACCAAGGGACTGGTGGGGTCAGTTGAAGCTGCCGATGCCGCGGTAAAGGCGGCCAATGTCGAACTGGTGCATAAAGAGTACATTGGCGCCGGCTACGTCACGATCATGCTGCGCGGCGATGTGGCCTCGGTGAAGGCCGCCACGGACGCGGGCGCCGCCGCTGCAAGGCGGGTGGGCGAACTGGTAGCCGTGCATGTGATTCCCCGGCCTCACGGCGATCTGGAAGGTTCCATGTCCATGATCAACGGCAAAGCGCCCGCGGCCAAAAAAACGTCCCTGGGGTGATGCTAAACTTGCCCGCATCGCAGGTTGCGGCGCGAGATGAAATTTTTACCGCACGGTTCAGGCCGTGCGGCCCAAGCCGCTTTTCATCGCTTACCCTATGTCTTCCCAACCCACGGCCGTAGCCGCTGTTCCTGCAGCGGTAGACTCCAGCGATTCTGCATCCGTTGCCGAAGCGCGTGAGTTGGCGGAGCGTGCCTACGCCGCATTCCTGAAATTCCAGACTTATTCCCAGGAGCAGGTGGACCGCATCGTGGCGGCCATGGCCGAAGCGGCGGATGCCAACGCCGGAAAGCTGGCGCAGATGGCCGTGGAAGAGACCGGCTTTGGCGTGGTGGAGCACAAGATTCAGAAAAACCTCTTTGCCGCCCGCCGCGTGCATGAAGCCATACGCGGGATGAAGACGGTGGGAGTTGTGCGGGAAGACCGCGCACAGGGGATCTCCGAGATTGCGGTTCCGGTTGGGGTGGTGGCGGCGATTCTGCCATCCACCAATCCGACCTCGACCGCGGTTTACAAGATTCTGATTGCGATCAAGGGACGGAATTCCATCGTACTGAGCCCGCATCCATCCGCTCTGCGCAGCAGTTGCGAATGTGCGGCGATTATGAAGCGTGCCGCCATTGCAGCGGGCGCGCCGGAGGACGTGATCTGCTGCTTCGGCAAGCCGTCACTTGCGGGAACGCAGGAGTTGATGAAGCACCGCCGGACCGCCCTGATCCTGGCCACGGGCGGCATGAGCATGGTGCGGGCGGCCTACACCTCGGGCAAGCCGGCGTTCGGTGTCGGACCGGGGAATGTCCCGGCATTCATCGACCGCAGCGCCGATATTGAAAAGGCCGTTGCCGACGTGGTTTTTGGCAAATCCTTCGATAACGGAACCATCTGCTCTTCGGAGCAGGCGATCGTGGCGGAAGAGAGTATTCGCGGCGAGGTTTTGAAGCAACTGGAGCGCAACGACACGTATTTTCTGACGCCGGAGCAGGCATCCATTCTTGGCCGGGAGATGGTGAACCTGGAAGCGCACACGATCAACGCCAGTTATGTGGGTAAGACGGCGTCCAGGGTGGCGGAGCTGGCCGGATTTCAGGTTCCCGCGAAGACACGGGTTCTGGCCGCTCTGCTTGACGGAGTTGGCCGGGAGCATGCGCTTTCCGCCGAGAAGCTTTCGCCGGTGCTGGCGGTTTACTTTGTGCGCGATCGCGAGGCCGCCATGCAGACCTGCGCGGCGCTTCTACGCTTCGGTGGGTTGGGACACACCTGCTCCATTCACGCGCGCGATGAGTCGGTGATTCGCGAATATGGATTGCGCATGCCTGCCTACCGCGTGGTGGTGAACAGTCCATCGCCGCAGGGATCGATAGGTTTTTCGACCAACCTGTTTCCCGCCATGACCCTGGGTTGCGGCGCTGCCGGTGGCAACATCACGTCTGACAATATTTCGCCATTGCACCTGATCAACTTAAAGCGGATCGCCTACGAGGCGCGTCCAGTGAAGGGAGCGGCTTTGGCCGAAACGGTGGCGCAGGGTAAGCCTTCCGGGAGCTCTCTGGAGTGCGCATGTGGGGATACGGGCGCGGCTGTGGTCCCGTCTCCTGTGAGCGTCTCCCGGGGAGCGGATGGTTATCAGTGGGCGATCTCGCGGGCCGTGGAGAGATTTATCGCCAACAAGAAGCCGGGCTTCCCTGCGGAGGCCACGCCAGCGATGCCGGTGGTTGTGCCCGCGCCGGCTCCGGTGGCGGTTCCAAAGGCGCCCCAGCCGCGTGCGGTGGATTTTGTAAGCGAGGCTGAGGTGCGTACAGCGTTGAAGAGAAAGAATAAAATTGTGGTCGGTAACAAGACCATTGTGACCCCGGCAGCGCGCGACCTTGCCGGGCAGTATGATGTTTTTATCAGGGAAGAGTAAATTCAATCTCCGTTGTGACCCGCGTCATCCAAATACTGGAATGGAATTACCGGATGCATCTATGCAAGACGATCTGACCACTCTTAAAGATGACATGACCGCGTTTATCGAAGGTCACGGCATGAGCCGTTTCCGCGGCTTTGTAGGCGAAGAGATGCCCAGCGTGATGTGGGACCTGGATGGCAACCAGGACAGTTGGAAGGATTTTGTCGAGCTTGCCAAGACGGCCAACGCAACGGTTCTTACCATGAGCGACGATATTCTGACGCTGGAAGACGTGGATTTGCTCGTGGAGCGCCTGCGTAGCGGGAACTACCTGAACGATGAAGACGTGGAGGAGGCGCGCTGGCTGCGCTCCTATGCGGGGAAGACTGGATTCGTTCAGCTGGGATGGCCGTACCAGGGAACGATCTTTTTATGTGAAATTTCCACGGAATGGTATGAGCGCTACCAGCGCCTTCAGGACCTTGCCGAAGAGTTCGGCGGTTTTGCCATCGACGAAGCCGATCAGGATGACGAGCTCTGATCTTACCGCGGTAGTCTTTTTCCAAAGACCTGCCCACAAAGACCTGCCAGTGATGACCCGCGCACGATGACCGCCCTGGTTGATCTTCCCGGGAGTTGACCCGCCCGTGGCGACCCCTGTGATACCTTTTCCTTCCTGATGCGCTGGTCCTACCGCTCCGCTGACGATTCTGAAATCTCCCGCCTGTCCGCGGAGGCATCGATTCCACCCATCCTCGCAAGAATACTGCTTGCCCGCGGCATTCGCGGCGGGGAAGAAGCGTCCCGTTTTTTAAGTCCTTCCCTAGATCAACTGCATTCGCCTTTTGCCATGACCGGAATGCGCGCGGCTCTGGACCGGTTGAGCGCCGCCATCGAGTTGCGTGAACCGGTGCTGATTTATGGCGACTATGACGTGGATGGAACCACGGCGGTGGTGATTCTCAAAACAGCCATTGAGCTCTGCGGAGGAAGCGCCGATTTTCATGTTCCCCACCGCATTCGCGACGGCTACGGGATGAAGGACGACGTTATTGAACGCGCCGCCAGCGCGGGCACGCGCCTGATTATCAGCGTGGATACGGGCATCCGGGCATTTGCCGCCGCGGAAACGGCCCGCCGCGTGGGCGTTGATCTGATCGTGACCGACCATCATTTGCCCGAAGAGGGCGAGGGAGTTCCGGTTGCGCTGGCGGTGCTGAATCCCAACCAGGCGGGGTGCGAGTATCCGTGCAAGGCATTGTGTGGTGCCGGGGTGGCGTTCAAGCTGGCGCAGGCGCTGCTCGAAAAATCAGGGCAGCAGCGCCTTCTGCCATCGTTTTTGAAGATGGTCGCCATTGCCACCATCGCCGATGCTGTGCCGCTCACCGGGGAGAACCGGGTATTCGCAAGTCTTGGGCTTGAGGGTCTGCGCAATCCAGTCAATCCCGGCCTGCGGGCATTAATGGAGGTTTCCGCGCTGGACGCATCCCGTCCGCTCACGGCAACGGACGTGGCCTTCCGTCTGGCGCCGAGGATCAATGCCGCTGGCCGGATGGATGTGGCGCGCGATGTCATCGACCTGTTCCACTCCAAAGACCTGGACAAGGCGCGGGAGATTGCCGGAAGGCTCAACCAGTTGAATATCGAGCGGCAGCAGGAGGAGCAGCGGATTGTGGCTTCCATGCAGCAGCGCATGGAAGCCGAGCCCGAACTACAGGAATCCTTCTGCATCGTTCTGGACGGCGAAGGCTGGCACCGGGGAGTCATCGGGATCGCCGCCAGCAGAATCGTGGATCGCTGGCATCGTCCTGCCCTGGTTGTTTCCGTCGATGGCGAAGAGGCTCACGGCTCGGGACGCTCTATCCCGGCATTCCACCTTCTGAATGCGCTGGAGTCGTGCCGGGAGTTGTTCAGCCGCTTCGGCGGCCATGCGCACGCTGTGGGTTTCGCGCTGCCCTCCGAGCGCCTGCCCGTGCTCAGGAAGGCCCTGGATGCCTATGCCCGCGCCCGGCTCACGCTTGCGGACTTCGAACCTGTATTGCAGCTCGAGGGAGAGCTGCCCTTGTCCCAGATAACTCCCGCTCTCTACGAACAGGTGTGCCGGTTGCAACCGTTTGGCATGGGTAACCGGGAGCCGGTGTTTGGCGCCCATGGGGTTCGCATGACATTGCCGCCGAGAATCGTGAAAGAGAAGCACGCCAAACTGCGTGTGGCCGATGCCAGCGTTGCATCCCCCCGTTCGTTTGCGGCCATGGGCTGGCGAATGGCGGAGCGCATTCAGAGCAGCGGCCTACTGGCGGGAGACCTTGTGGACATTGCTTTTACGCTTGAGCACAACCCGCACCCGGACTTCGGCGGGCTGGAGTTGCGTCTTGAGGATTTTGCCCCTCCTGTTCCCGAAGCAGCCGCCGCCACGCAAGTATGAGCCGCGCCCGGCTCTGGCCGTGTTCTTTTCTCGCGTAGAATAAAAGTCAGAATGCCCGTGAACATAGCCCGGTTAAGAAGGTGGGTAGCCGCCTCCGCCATTCTCGTCGTGCTGATTGTTGTTGGGGTTTATGCGCACAATCGCTGGCGCGTTTACCGGGCGGTGCTC
>DASZRZ010000005.1:0-2060 GCA_035548935.1 Terriglobales bacterium | reverse complement strand
TCCGCATCCACCACCGCCGCCGGGATGCCCGCTAACTGACGCTTCCATGATCGCTCACCTTCGCGGAACGTTGATCGCCAAGCATCCCAACCAGGCCATCGTCGAAGCCGGGGGGGTGGGCTATGACGTTGCCATCAGCGTTCCCACGTTCTCCGATCTGCCCGCCGCCGGGAATGAAGTCTCGCTGCACATTCACACGCATGTCCGCGAGGATGCGATTGCGCTCTTTGGATTTCTTCGTCCGGAGGAGAAGCGGCTCTTTGAAAAACTTCTGGCCGTGAGCGGCATCGGACCCAAGCTGGCGATCACCATTCTGAGTGGAATGCCCGCCGCCGAGATGGTGGGCGCCATCCGCTCGGGCGAGGTGGCGAGGCTCACGCGCATTCCCGGCATCGGCAAGAAGACAGCCGAGCGTATGATTCTGGAGCTGCGGGACAAGCTTGAGGAAGTGACCTCAGGCGCAGCGGCCGTAGCGGTTTCCGCGGTGGAAGAGGACGTGCTCTCGGCACTGACCAACCTGGGATATCAGCGTGCCGCCGCCGAGCGGGCGCTGAGCACGGCCCTTCGCAACGGCGCGGGTGGCAACTTCGATTCCCTGTTTCGCGACACGCTGGGGGCGCTCTCGAAATAATCTTCGCGCTTACGTAGAATCGAAGCTCACCGCCACTTAAATCTGTAGTATCAGACTTCAGGAGGAACGGCTCTCTGCAATGAGGATGCTCTTCGGCACGGACGGAATCAGAGGTGTCGCCGGCGATCCGCCGCTCGATCACAACACGGTGTTTGCCGTTGGCGCCGCACTGGGCGGCCATCTTCAGCGGCAGCAGCCGCAGGCGCGCGTCGTGCTGGGGCAGGACACGCGGGAATCCAGCTCGTGGATTGCCTCCTCGCTCATTCAGGGGCTGGCGTTTGCCGGAGTCGAGGCCGAAAGCGCGGGAGTGATCACCACCCCCGCCGTTGCCTATCTGGCCCGCCGTAAGGGTTTTGCCGCCGGCATCGTAATTTCCGCCTCGCACAATCCCTGGACCGACAATGGCATCAAGGTATTCGGACACACCGGATACAAGCTCTCCGACGAACTGGAAGAGCAAATCGAAGGCGCAATCTTCGACCTGCTGCATGGCCGGTCGCCGCAGTTGGGGAATCCACCGCGCATTCCCACTCAGCAGAGTCCGGGCTCGGTGGCCGCAGCTCATCCCGAATTGCTGGAGAGCTATGTGGAGTGGCTGGCGGGCAGCGTAAGCCACACGGGATTCCAGAAGCTTCGCGTGCTGGTGGACTGTGCCAATGGCGCGGCCACTCCGGTGGCGCATCGCGTCTTTGCCGCCTGCGGGATTAACGCGACTTTCATTCACGATCAACCCAGTGGACGCAACATCAATGAACAATGCGGCGCGCTGCATCCCAAAGTAGTGGCGGAGATGGTGCGGAGCTCCCCCGGAGCCTACGACCTCGGAGTTACCTTTGACGGCGATGCCGACCGCGCTCTTTTTTCCGATAACCGGGGTAACGTCATTAATGGCGATGGTGTGTTGCTGCTCGCCGGACGCGACATGCAGACCCGCTCGCTCCTGAAGGGCGATACCGTGGTTGCCACCACCATGTCGAACATGGGATTGGAGATTGCCTTCCGTAACAGCGGAATCAGCATGCTGCGCGCCCCCGTCGGCGACAAGTATGTGCTCGAGGAGATGCAGAAGACCGGCGCGTCACTCGGCGGCGAGCAGTCCGGACACATCCTGTTCCGCGATGGTGATGCCACCACCGGCGATGGGCTGCTGACCGCGCTGCGCGTGATGGAGGTTATGGTTCGAGCCGGGCGTCCTCTGGCGGATCTGGTCGCGGACCTGAAGGTTTTTCCGCAGAACATCAAGAACGTTAAAGTTCGCGAGAAGCGGCCCCTGGAGGAGATTTCCGAGATCGCGGGCTGCATACGCTCCGCCGAACAGGAGCTCCATGGCAATGGCCGCGTGGTGGTGCGCTACTCGGGCACCGAGGCGCTGGCCCGCGTGATGGTCGAGGCCGACTCCGAAGAGAAGATGGTACGCATTACCGAATCC
>DASZRZ010000004.1:0-3268 GCA_035548935.1 Terriglobales bacterium | reverse complement strand
CTGATCGCGCCACTCTATAGCGGGCGCAGCGTGCATGAATTACTGGCTGTGTTTCATGGCCAGCCCGATGCATCGGGTTACGATATTGTGCGCGGCTACTGGCAGTCGCAATACAAGGGCGCGGATTTCGAAGCCTGGTGGCGCAAGGCGGTGCATGACGGCTTCATGGAAGGCACGGCCTTCCCGCATCGCAAGGCTGCCCTGCGAACACACGACTTTCCGGCAACGCAGCCGGTGGCGCAGGGGCTGGAAATCAACTTCCGTCCGGACCCGACGATTTACGACGGGCGATTCGCCAATAACGGCTGGCTGCAGGAGACGCCCAAGCCGCACACAAAGGTTACATGGGACAATCCGGCCCTTATTAGTCCCAGGACGGCGGAGCGGCTCGGCATACATGCCTCGCAGGACGCCGACGTGGTTGAGCTGGAGCGCAAGGGCCGCAAGCTGCGGGTTCCGGTCTGGGTACAGCCGGGGCAGCCGGATGATTGCATTACGCTCATGCTGGGAAGCGGGCGCATCGAGGCCGGAGAGACCGGTACCGGCAAAGGGGTGAACGCCTACCAACTGCGCTTCTCCGATACGCCGTACATGGCTGCGGGCGTGCAGGCGAAGGTGACGGGCGAGCGCTACAAGCTGGCGTCGCGGCAGGGCTATCAGGACATCGAGGGGCGCAACATGATTCGCGCCGCCACCCTCGAGGAGTACAGGAAGACTCCGGGATTTGCGCATGCGGAAGAGCCCGCACCCGCAAAGGACGAAACCCTTCCTCCCGACTACGACTATCCCGGCTATGCCTGGGGCATGTCGATCGATCTGAACCGCTGTATTGGCTGCAATGCGTGCGCGGTGGCGTGCCAGTCGGAAAACAACATCGCCATCGTTGGCAAGACACAGGTTCAGATGGGCCGCCATATGAACTGGATCCGCATTGACCAGTACTACAGCGGAGACGCGTCCAACCCCCGCTCGTACTTTGAGCCGATGATGTGCGTGCACTGCGAGAAGGCGCCCTGCGAGCTGGTGTGTCCGGTCAATGCGACGGTACACAGCAGCGAAGGCCTGAACGAGATGGTGTACAACCGCTGCGTGGGCACGCGGTATTGTTCGAATAACTGTCCGTGGAAGGTGCGGCGCTTCAATTTCCTGTTGTTCCAGGACTGGACGACTCCGCAATACAAGCTGATGCGGAACCCCGAGGTAACGGTTCGCTCGCGCGGCGTGATGGAGAAGTGCTCCTACTGTGTGCAGCGCATCACTCGTGGACGGATCGGGGCGGAGCGTGAGAACCGTCCGCTGCGCGACCTGGAAGTGCTTACGGCCTGCCAGCAGGCATGCCCGACCACGGCCATTGTTTTCGGAGACATCAATAATTCCAAGGCGAGGGTGGCCGAGGCGAAGAAGAGCCCACGGAATTTCGCGGTGCTGGAAGAGCTCAATACGCGGCCGCGCACAAGCTGGCTGGCGGCGGTGCTCAATCCCAACCCGGCGATGCCGGACGGCGCAAAGGAAACCAAGCCGGAGCATCAACACTGATGGCAGGCAAAACCAAAACAGCGGAACACGATCTCCAGCACGCGCCCAATCCGGTGCTTGAGCCGGGGCATACCTTTGCCAGCATCACCGACAAGATTTCGGCGATCGTACTTACCCGCAAGTCGCCGATGGGATGGTTCATGGCCGTGGCGGCGGCGGGCATGGTTGCCGGGGGCTTTCTCTACGTTGTGGGATTTCTGCTGTTTCGCGGCGTAGGCATATGGGGCATCAACATTCCCGTGGGCTGGGGATTCGCCATCGTGAACTTCGTATGGTGGATTGGTATTGGCCACGCCGGAACGCTGATATCCGCCATTCTTCTTCTGCTGCGCCAGTCGTGGCGCAATTCGATCAACCGCTTTGCCGAGGCGATGACGTTGTTTGCCGTGGCCTGCGCCGGAATGTTTCCGCTGCTCCACATGGGGCGGCCATGGATGGGGTACTGGATGTTCCCGGTGCCCAACACCATGGGCCTGTGGCCGCAGTTCCGCAGTCCGCTGGTGTGGGACGTATTCGCGGTTTCCACCTACTTCACCATCTCGCTGATGTTCTGGTATGTGGGACTGATCCCCGATCTGGCCACGCTGCGAGACCGGGCGCAGAACCGCTGGGCGCGCGGCATCTATGGAATGCTTTCCATGGGCTGGAGAGGCTCGGCGCGCCACTGGCACCGCTATGAGACTGCATATCTTCTGTTAGCGGGTCTGGGAACGCCGCTGGTGCTTTCGGTGCACACCGTCGTGAGCTACGACTTCGCGGTGAGCATCATTCCGGGATGGCACAGCACGATCTTCCCGCCGTACTTTGTCGCGGGCGCGATCTACTCCGGTTTCGCCATGGTGATGGTGCTGGCGATTCCGATCCGCAAGCTCTACAACTTGGAAGACATGATTACCACGCGTCACCTGGATAACTCCGCCAAGATCATGCTGGCGACGGGATTGATCGTGGGCTATGGATATATCTGCGAGGCGTTTTTTACCTGGTATGGAAACAACGCCTACGAGGTGCACCAGTACTTCGTCTCCCGCACGCAGGGTTACTACAAGTGGTACTACATTGCGCTGCTGGTGGTGAACGTAGGACTGATCCAGGTGCTGTGGCTGAAAAAGTTCCGCACGCAGCCGGTGCTGCTCTGGGTGATTTCGGTCATGGTGCTGGTGGGGATGTGGCTGGAGCGTTTCGTAATTGTGGTGATCAGCCTTTCGCAGGACTTTCTCGTTTCCAGCTGGGGCACGTATACGCCCACCCGTTGGGACTGGGCAACATTCATCGGCACGATGGGGTTATTTGCATTCCTGTTCCTGCTGTTCCTGCGGGTGCTGCCCATGATCTCGGTGTTTGAGATGAAGCACCTGCTGCCGTCTTCGGAGGTGAAGGGCGAATGAAGACCCAGGAACGAGGACCCATTTACGGTCTGCTGGCTGAATTCGAAACACCCACGGATGTGGTGCGGGCGGCGGAAGCCGCACGGGCGCAGGGCTACCGGCGCATGGATGCATATTCTCCCTTTCCGGTTGAGGGTCTGAGCGAGGCGGTGGGGTTTCACAAGGACCACGTGGCGACGGTATGCCTGATCGGCGGAATCGTGGGCCTGATCAGCGCCTACTTTCTGCAATATTGGATCAACACCAGCGCTTATCCCATCAACGTTGCGGGCAGGCCCTTTCACTCGTGGCCGTCATTCATTGTTGTGAGCTTTGAGGTAACCATTCTGTTCGCCGGAATCTCC
>DASZRZ010000003.1:0-5771 GCA_035548935.1 Terriglobales bacterium | reverse complement strand
TGAACGGCATCTTCACGAGGGCCAGGGCCCGAAAGAAGCGGCGATCTCGGCCGCCCGTGAACTGGTGGGTCCCATCATCGCAATGACGATCACCCTCGCGGCGGTGTATACGCCCGTGGGAATTCAGGGCGGATTGACGGGCGCCTTGTTCCGGGAGTTTGCCTTCACTCTGGCCGGGGCGGTGATCGTTTCGGGCGTGGTTGCGCTTACTCTCTCCCCGATGATGGGCTCGAAGCTGCTGCGCTCCGGAGACAGCGAGCGCGGATTCGCCGGCTGGGTGAATCGCCGTTTTGACTCTGTGCGTGCAGCCTACACGCGTGCGCTTGCCGGGACGCTTCGCTTCCGGCCCGTGATCTTTGTCCTTTGGGTAATCGTAGCCGCGCTGATCGTGCCCTTTTACATGTT
Source organism: Terriglobales bacterium (assembly GCA_035548935.1). Taxonomy (GTDB): domain Bacteria; phylum Acidobacteriota; class Terriglobia; order Terriglobales; family Acidobacteriaceae; genus DASZRZ01. The sequence goes on along the minus strand of DASZRZ010000003.1, from coordinate 5,366 downwards.
CTCCATGCGCGAGCTGGCGCCGAAGGAAGATCAGGGCGTGGTCTTTGGACTCGTGCAGGCCTCTCCCACCTCCACCATCGACCAGACATCTTTATTCATGAAAGAGGTACACGACGTCTATCGCTCCATTCCCGAAACCAAGAGTATCTTCCAGCTGATGCAGCCCACAGGCGGATTTGGCGGCATGGTGACCAAACCGTGGAGTGAGAGAAAAAAGACAACGCAGCAGCTTCTGGTTGAGACCATGGGGCCTCTTTCAAAGATTGGGGGAATCCGCATCATTCCCCTTACTCCCTCACCGCTTCCCGGCGGTGGAGACTTCCCCGTGGACCTCGTGATCGCCTCGGCGGCAGAACCCCGCCAGCTTGCGGATCTGGCCAACGATCTGGTGAGGAAGGCCTTTGCCAGCGGCATGTTTATCTACGCCGACGCGGATGTTAAGTTCGATCAGCCGCAGGCCGAGATAGTCTTCGATCGTGACAAATTGCGTTCGCAAGGCGTCGACATGCAGCAGGCGGGGCAGGACCTTTCCACACTGCTGGGCGGTAACTACGTGAACCGGTTCAGCATCCAGGGACGAAGCTATAAAGTGATCCCGCAGGTAAAGCGGGTGGAACGCCTGACCCCGGAACAGCTGGATAAAATCTACGTCACAGGGTCGGACAAAAAGCTGGTGCCGCTCTCAACCTTTGCCAAAGTGGAGACCACCACGCAGCCCAGGGACCTGAAGAAATTCCAGCAGCTTAACGCCGTGCGCATCCAGGGCGTGATTCCGCCGCAAGTTCCCCTCGATCAGGCGCTGACCTATCTGGAAAACGAAGCGAAGAAGACGCTACCGCAGGGCTTCACCGTTGATTATGCGGGAGAATCACGCCAGCTCAGGACCGAGGGCGGGAGGTTTCTGGGCACATTCCTGTTGTCGGGCGTGCTGATTTACCTTGTGCTGGCCGCCCAATTTGAGAGTTTCCGCGATCCATTCATCGTACTGGCGGGCTCGGTGCCGTTGGCCCTTTCCGGCGCGCTCATGTTCTCGTTCCTGGGTTTTACAACCCTCAACATATACAGCCAGGTGGGGCTCATTACGCTGGTGGGGCTGGTTTCGAAGAACGGAATTCTGATTGTGGAGTTCGCCAATCACCTGCAGGAATCAGGACGGAACAAGCTTGAAGCCATCATTGAAGCTGCCGGTACGCGGCTCCGGCCAATTCTGATGACTACTGCGGCCACGGTCATCGGGCACTTTCCGTTGATTCTGGCGAAAGGACCGGGGGCCGGAGCGCGGAACAGCATCGGTATCATGCTGGTGAGCGGCATGATTATCGGATCCTTCTTCACCCTGTTTGTAGTGCCATCGATCTACATGCTGGTGGCTCGCAAGCACGTAGCCGAAGAGGGACAAGGCGAAATCATCGAGGCCACGTCCGAAGCGGAAGCGGTGAGCTACTAGGACGCAACTCTTCACCGGGACGAACCGTCTATTGAGTCGTGGTGTCGTGGGTCACGGGGTTCCACCGTCCATCGCTGCTGCTATACCAGCTTCTCCATGCGGCGGGGTCATGCGGCAGGGATTGTCCGGTAATATCGCGCAGCGCCTGATAGGCCCATTTCTGGGTTTCGGCATCGAGCGCGGGGTCGTCCGTATAGTCGAGCAGCCGGGGAACGGCTTTGCGGCGCTGCTTCTCACTCAACATGCCTGACTGGGCGAGGCCACAGGCGGCGCGCTCACGAATCATGTGCGAGGGATCGTCGTGAAAAACATCCAGCAGGGGCTGGATGGTATCGTCGGTGCCGAGATAGGCAAGGCCCTCGACGGCCCAGTAACGTATGTTCTCGTTCGGATCGTGCACGGAGTCCAGCAGTATCCGGGCGGCGCGCTCGGGCTCAACCCCCCGATTGCCAAGCAGACCGATATCCCAAAGCGCATTGGCTCGTGGACCCTGCTCGCCATTCCGGGCGGCAGGTTCAAGATCGTCCACGCCGGCGGAGGACTTTTCCCGGTTGCGAGCGGCCAGATCAACTTCCACGGCAGCAGCCCGCACTCTCAGATCGTCGGAATTCAGGGCCGTGGTGAACAGGTTGTTCAACCGGTCGTCCAGTTGCACCTTGCCGCGCCAGCTACCGACGCGTTTGGCAATCTCTTCATTCGCTCCACGGTAGTGATTGATCGATCTTTCAAGCAGGAGACCGGCCTGGCTTTGCGGACTCATTGCATCCAGCAACTCGATCTCATGTTCCGACAGGACAGCCGCCGAAACCGGCTCAGGCTTCCCTTCCAGACTGAGAAAGTGCGAAAACTGCTCCCAGGCAGCTTGTGCAGAATGCGTGCTGACGAGCAAGGCGCCAGCAACCAATGCCACGGCGATGCCGATGCCACGTGGCTTTTTCTGGTTGGCGTCAAATTGTCCCGCAGGATCACACTGTCCCGCGGCCTCGCGTTGTTCCGCCTCACTTTGTCCCGCGTAATCGCTGAAACGATCCATGGATAAAGTTTATGGTGATGATTGCGGCCCGCAAATGTAACGGGAGTGAGCAGACCTTCGAGGGGGGCGTGAGAAGGCGCTCCCGTGTGAAACTTCGCTGCCAAAGAGGCAGGCTTAGAATTATCAGGCGCTCAGAGGTGCCTGCAAGAACGCCGCCGCGCCACTGGCTACAAAGTTACCCGCGGCCTCGGCAGTCACCGGCTTGGAGAACAAATATCCCTGAGCTTTCTTGCAACCCAACCGGGCGAGGATGGAAAGCTGTTCCTCGGTTTCAACCCCTTCGGCAATAACATCGATATTGAGCTTGGACGCCATCTCCAGGATCATTTCGAGGATCTTTGTGCTGTCCTTATCCTTCTCCCTGTCGTTGGAGATGCGGCTGACAAACGATCGATCGATCTTCAGGATGTCGATGGGCAATTTCGCGAGATAGCTTAGCGATGAATATCCGGTACCAAAATCATCCAGGCAGACCTTGATTCCCCGTGCGCGCAGTTGCTTTAACGTGGCTTCGACGTGTTCGACGTTGGTCATCAACAGCGACTCGGTAATCTCCACCTTCAACTGGAGAGGATCCAGTTGATTGCGATCCAGATAGCGGAAAATTTCGTCCACCAGATTGCCTTCAAGGAATTGCCGGACGGACAGATTCACGGCAGCAGTGACGCGGTTCTTGCCTAAATATCTCCAGGAATTGAGCTGACTGCATGTTCCGGCAAGAACGAAGGAGCCGATAGGAACGATCAAACCCGTCTCTTCGGCAACGGGGATAAAGTCCACCGGAGACACGAGGCCGCGGCGTGCATTCCGCCAGCGGATCAGCGCCTCGAAGCTATCGAGGCTTCTATCCTGGACGTTCACAATAGGCTGGTACCAAATCTCGAATTCTTCCCTCTCGACAGCGTGGCGCAACTCCGTTTCGATCTCCATCTGCTGGACGGCTTTCGCGCGCATTCCAGGCTCGAAGACTTCGGTGCACCCCTTGCCTGTTTGCTTGGCACGGCGCATGGCGATATCGGCGTCGCGGACCAGATCTTCCGAGGAAACATCGCTGGAGTTCTCGACGGCAATTCCGATGCTTACCGAGGTAAACACCTCTTGTCCAAAGACACGGACAGGAAATGATAAATGATCATGAATCCGGCGGGCGACTAGCGAAACCTCATTGTTATCGCGAAGCTCATCAAGCAAGACTGCGAACTCATCTCCGCTGAAGCGGCAGATGGTATCGGTTGCTCGCACGCACTTGCGGAGAATCTGCGCGACCTCTACCAGCACGCGGTCGCCCAGGGTATGCCCCAGGGTATCGTTGACCACCTTGAATCTGTCGAGTCCAACAAACAGCACGGCGCAGCAGTGCTGAGGACGGCGGCGCGAGCGCATCACGGCAGTCTGGTAGCGGTCGTAGAAGAGCACGCGTGTAGGCAGTCCCGTCAGGGCATCGTGCAAGGTATCCACCAGCTTGGCCTCGGCCTGCTTTTGACCGGTGATGTCGTGTTGCGACCCCGAGATGCGAGAGGGATTGCCATTCTCGCTATGCAGCGTAACGGCCCGCGCGATCATGTGGCGGTAGCTGCCATCCGAATGCCGGATGCGGTACTCGTATTCCAGTTGATTGGTCTTCCCTTCAAGCTGCGCGAGCAGTGCGGACTCAAGACCCACACGGCAATCCTCATGGACGCGGAGGAGCCAGTCTTCCAAAGTGTTGGCGCTTTCGCTCTGGCGAATGCCGAGCATTTCTTTCCAGCTCGCGGAAGCGAAGAATTTTCCGGAATCCAAATCCCATTCCCAGAAGCCTTCCTCCGCCTGCTTGATGATGGCGAGATACTGTTCCGGGCTTTCGAGCAAGGCTTCTGTTTTCTTGCGATCCGTTACATCACGCAAGACCATGACGACACCCTGCACCGCCAGATCGTCGAGCAAATTGCTGCCGGCAAGTTCAAAGAAACGCCATCCGCTTTTCTTGCAGCGAAACCGGAAGGAACCCTGTATCGATGAGTCGCGGCGGATGATTGCCAGCATGGCCGCGGTCAATCCGTTCACATCGGCGGAATGAACAAATTCAAAGCTGCTCTTGCCGACCAGTTCATCGGGAGTAAAGCTCAAGATCCGTTCGCTGGCGCGGTTGGCGTACTTGATAGCTGCTTCTCTCGAAAGCACCAGCACAAGATCAGGAATCTCTTCAATGAGAGATCGGAAGAAACGTGTGGCGTCCTGCTCGGGAGCCAGTGATGCCTGCGAGTTGTCTTTCAGCAGTTCGGCGCGGACCATGGTCAGTTGCATGATCTCGCATTGGCGTTTCCGCACAAACTCACCTAGGCCGTTGACCCTTGGTAACCGGCAGCAGGCTCACTGCTTATCGAAGACTGAAACCCAATCGATGGGCTCGCCTTTCTCATTTTTGGATTTCCAATAGCTGGTTCGGGAGCGGCCGTCGGCTGAGAGGACGATCTTTTGGGTCGAAACCGGCATGTCTGACTGCTTTCGCGTCACCAGAAAGGTCCTACGGTCGAGTTTTTTCGCGCTAACTGTATCTTTCATTGGATCTCCGAAGCCAAATTCAGAATTCCGGGGAGCTCCCAAAACGGGACGGTCTTTGCCGTCAAATACAAGGTCGAACTGCACATGATGCTCTTCTCCCTGTATCAGCGCACTTACCATCACGTTCACGCCATTCTCGATCTGGCGGATGACCATGGTAGCGCTTTGCGGAGTGGAGCCAGGATCATCCTTTCTGTATTTCGATTTCTCAAGGTTGAGCTTCCACGTTCCTGCCAGCGACTGAGTACCGAGGGATGATTGTGGAAAAGCGATGGCGCCACAAAACAGAACTACCACAAGGATTACCGAGGACGCACGCAACATGCACTTCCCTCCACAGAAACA
>DASZRZ010000002.1:0-2712 GCA_035548935.1 Terriglobales bacterium | reverse complement strand
CCGTCCGATGGAGCGGGACACGGAACTGCGCATCCTCAGCGACCGCGATGCGGAGGCGCTGGAGGTGGTGAGGCATTCTTCGGCGCACCTGCTGGCGGCGGCGGTGATGGAGCTGTTTCCGGAGACCAAGCTGGGACACGGTCCGGCGACGGACAGCGGATTCTTTTACGATTTTTTCCGCGAGAAGCCGTTTACTCCGGACGACCTGGAAAAGCTTGAGCGGAAGATGCTGGAGCTGGCGCAGCAGAACATCCCCTACCGCCGGGAGATGGTTCCGCGTGCGCAGGCGCTGGAACGGGCGAAGAGTGAAGGCGACTTTATGAAGGCGCACTTCATCGAGCAGTTCACCAAACCGGAAGAGCAAATTTCGTTTTATACGACGGGGAAGTTTCTGGACTTCTGCCGTGGTCCGCACCTGCCTTCAACGGGGAAGATCAAGGCGTTCAAGCTATTCAACATTGCCGGGGCGTACTGGCTGGGGGATGAGAAGAATCCGCAGCTGCAGAGGATTTACGGGACGGCGTTTTTTTCCAAGAAAGACCTCGACGAATATTTGAAGCAGCAGGAAGAGGCGAAGAAGCGCGACCACCGGCTGCTGGGCAAGCAACTGGATTTGTTTTCCATCCAGGAGCTGGCGGGTCCGGGGCTGATTTTCTGGCATCCGAAGGGCGGGATCATCCGCAAGACGATGGAAGACTGGATGCGCGATGAGTACCTGAAACGCGGGTACTCGTTGGTATACACGCCGCATGTGGCGCGCGTGGACCTGTGGAAGACCAGCGGACACGAAGGCTACTACGCACAGAACATGTTTACGCCCATGGAGCTGGACGATGCGGAATATCGCATGAAGCCCATGAATTGTCCGTTCCACATCCTGATTTATAAGGACCACCTGCGGAGCTATCGGGATCTTCCGGTGCGGCTGGGCGAACTGGGAACGGTTTACCGCTACGAGCGCTCGGGGGTGATGCATGGGCTGCTGCGGGTGCGCGGATTTACCCAGGACGATGCCCACATCTTCTGCACTCCGGAGCAGATTGAAGACGAGGTGATTGGCTGCATCGACTTCGCGCTGGAGGTGCTGAAGGTATTTGGCTTCGAGAAGTTCCAGGTGGAGCTTTCGACGTGGGACTCGAAGGACCGCAAGAGCTACATCGGACGCGACGATCAGTGGGAGCTGGCGCAGGGATCGCTGGAGAAGGCGCTGAAGCGGCGGAGCATCGAGTACAAGGTGATTCCGGGCGAGGCAGCGTTTTATGGGCCGAAGATCGACGTGAAGCTGGTGGATGCCATTGGACGGCTGTGGCAGCTTTCAACCGTGCAGTTCGACTTTACGCTGCCGGAGCGCTTCGGGCTGGAATATGTAGGTGAGGATGGAGCGCGGCATCAGCCGTTGATGGTGCACAGGGCGCTGTATGGCTCGGTAGAGCGCTTTTTCGGAGTGCTGATTGAACACTATGCGGGCGCGTTTCCGGTGTGGCTGGCGCCGGTGCAGGCGGTGGTGATCCCCATCAGTGAGCGCCACCTGGAGTATGGGCAGAAGGTTTTCGACGAATTGAAGCAGGCGGGTGTGCGGGTGGAGATCGACGGCCGCAACGAAAAGATGAATGCCAAGATTCGTGAGCACGCCATGCAGAAGGTTCCGTTCCTGCTGGTGGTGGGGGATAAGGAAGCCGAGGCGAAGGCGGTGAATGTGCGTACGCGCGGCAGCGAAAAAACGGAGACCGTGGCGTTGGCGGAGTTTGTGGAGAAGATCAGCAAGATGATTGCGGAGAAGGTGGCAGGGCTGGGGTAATTCCAAGCGTCCCCGTTGCGAAATAGAAAACCCCGGGCGGGGGCGCCCGGGGCCACGTAAGTGTTTCTGGTGCGATCGATAAAGCTCATTTAAACAAAGTTCAGATTCAACGGAACTACTTCTTTGCTGCCAAGAGCTGGCGCAGCACGTACTGCAAAATTCCACCATGTTTGTAGTAGAGGGCTTCCTGCGGGGTGTCGATACGCAGGGTGGCGTCGAATTGTTTCGCCGGGCCGGAGGCGGGCCGGGCGGTGACGCGCACGTTCTGTCCGGGTTTGAGGTTCTCGATGAGAGCCTTGAGTCCTGGGAAGTCGAAGACCTCTTCGCCGGTGAGTCCGAGCGATTCCGCGCCTTCACCCTCGTGGAATTGCAGCGGGAGCACGCCCATACCGACCAGGTTCGAGCGGTGGATGCGCTCGAAGCTTTCGGCGATGACGACGCGAATGCCCAGCAGAGCGGAGCCTTTGGCCGCCCAATCGCGGGATGATCCCGATCCGTATTCTTTTCCTGCCAGCACGACCAGGGGAACCTTTTCCGCTTTGTACTTCTCGGCGGCGTCGAAGATGGTGGTCTCTTCGTTGGTGGGCAGGTGGCGGGTGAATCCGCCTTCGAGGTTGGGGACCATTTTGTTGCGCAGGCGGACGTTGGCGAAGGTGCCGCGCATCATGACCTCGTGGTTGCCGCGGCGCGAGCCGTAGGAGTTGAAGTCGGCAGGCTGGACGCCGTGGGCGATGAGGTATTTGCCGGCGGGGCTGTCCTTCTTGATGGAGCCGGCGGGCGAGATGTGGTCGGTGGTGACGCTGTGGCCGAGCACGGCGAGGACGCGGGCGGAGGTGATGTCCTTTATCTCGGGGACCTGAAGGCCCATGCCCTCGAAGTAGGGCGGGTGCTTGATGTAGGTGGAGGTGGGGTCC
>DASZRZ010000001.1:0-5231 GCA_035548935.1 Terriglobales bacterium | reverse complement strand
GTGTGCCGCGCTGCCGCACGATAATCGAGCCGCCGGGAACAAACTGCCCGCCAAAAACCTTCACTCCCAGCCGCTGCGCGTTCGAATCGCGGCCGTTTCTGGAACTGCCTAATCCTTTTTTATGTGCCATAAAACACCTTTGCTGATTCCAATTCTTTTAGATATCAATCCCACCAGCTACTTCTTCTTCGGCTTTACGCTCTTGCTCGCGGCCTTGCGCGGAGCTGCCGCTTTCGCCTTCGGAGCCGCTGCGCTCTTGGCCTTTGCCGGAGCTGCTGCTGCCTTCTTGGCAGCCGTGCCGGCGCGTGCCCCGGTCTTCACCGGAGCCGCCGCTTCCGCCTTGGGCTTCTTCGCCACTTTAGCCGGAAGGTCGGGAGCCTTGAAGCTCTGGCCGCCGAAAGCAATCTCGGTGATGCGCACGGAACTGAACGCCTGCCGGTGCCCTTGCAGCTTCTTATATTGCTTCTTGCGCTTGTAGTGGAAGACCAGGATCTTGCCGCCGCGTCCTTCGCCAACCACCTGGCCGGTTACCTGCGCGTCATGCCCGGGACCAATCTCGCCCTCATTGCCGGAAACCGCAAGCACATCAAACTGCACCTGGCCGTTACCGCCCGATGCCACCTTCTCCATGCGAACTACATCTCCGGGCGCCACACGATACTGCTTTCCCCCGGCGCGGATCACCGCGTACATAAAGCCTCCGATAGACATACCCGGGCGCGCACGCTCCGGCGTCGTTAAACTTGGAAGTTGCTGCTGCTACTTTCCGCATCCGCAGCCGGACGGCCGCTCAATACCTCAGGAATGGCTCGGCAGTAGAGGCAAACCTTGTAATTTTAGCGTGTTGTGGGCAGAAAGGTCAAACCGGAAGCTTTCCCATCCGCGTTCCCGGCGATAAATCCCACCTACCCCCCGAACGCCTGCCGCGCCGCCGCCACCGTTTCGCCCACATCCTGATCCGTGTGTACGGTGCTCAGAAATGCCGCCTCGAACTGCGACGGAGGCAGCCACACCCCCGCCTGCAACATCGTCCGGTGGAAGCGCCCAAACGCCTCCGTATCGCACTTCGCAGCCGACGCCCAATCCCTCACCGGCTCTGCGCTAAAGAACCACGTGAACATCGACCCCACGCGGTTGGCCGTCATCGCCACGCCCGCATCCTTCGCCGCATCGCTCACCATCGCCACCAGCGTGCCCGCCAGCCGGTCCATGCGTCCGTAAACCTCGCGATGATCCCGCAGGTATCTCAGCACAGCCAGCCCCGCGCTCATTGCCAGCGGATTCCCCGAGAGCGTCCCTGCCTGGTACACCGGGCCCAGCGGCGCCACCATATCCATGATCTCCGCCGGACCGCCATACGCCCCCACCGGCAGCCCTCCACCAATAATCTTCCCCAGCGTCGTCAGATCCGGACGCGTCCCATACAGCTCCTGCGCCCCGCCATACGCCACCCGGAAGCCGGTCATCACCTCGTCAAAAATCAGCAGCGAGCCATCGCGCGAGGTCAAATACCGCAGCGCGTCCAGAAAGCCCTTATCCGGAGGCACACAGCCCATATTTCCCACCACCGGCTCCACGATCACGCAGGCAATCTCGTTCTTATACTTGCGGAACGCATGATCCACCGCGTTGCTGTCGTTGAACGGCAGCGCCAGCGTGAACTGCACAAACTCCTCCGGCACACCCGCCGATCCGGGAATCCCCAGGGTCGCCACGCCCGATCCCGCCTTCACCAGCAGCGCATCCGTATGTCCGTGATAGCAGCCCTCGAACTTCACGATGTACTTCCGCTCCGTAAACGCCCGCGCCAACCGGATGGCCGACATCGTCGCCTCCGTCCCCGAGCTTACGAAACGCACCTTCTCCATCGCCGGAAACGCCTCCAGCACCGCCTCCGCCAGTTCGACCTCCGCCGGGGTCGACGCCCCATAGCTTGTGCCATTGCGCGCCGCGTTCACAATCGCCTCGATCACCCCCGGCGCCGCATGTCCCAGAATCAACGGTCCCCACGAGCCCACATAGTCGATATAAGAATTACCGTCGGCATCCCACACGTGGGACCCCTCGCCGCGCACCACGAAGGGAGGCTCGCCCCCCACCGCGCGAAACGCGCGTACCGGAGAATCCACTCCCCCGGGGATTACGGCCTCGGCGCGCCGTTGCAGTTTTCGGGATTCATCAAATTTTCTCGACATTGCGCCCATACTAACTGAACCCGGCCCGTCTTTCCGCCACCTGTCTTTTTTCGATCGTACGAGTTTCGTTCGTACGAGTCTTCGCCTCACCCGGTAAACTCAGAACCGGAATTCGCGACATCATGCCGATTGAGACTCATCTCTACCGCGATCTAGCCCTGGTCTTCGTCGCTGCGGTTGCCGGCGGCACTCTCGCCCACCGCCTGCGCCAGCCCTTGATCCTGGGCTACGTCCTCGGTGGCATGCTGATCGGCCAGTTCACCCCCGGACCCCGCCTCTCCGATACTCATTCTCTCGAACTTCTGGCGGAAATCGGCGTCATCCTGCTGATGTACTCCATCGGCATCGAGTTCTCCCTGCGCGACCTGTTGCGCGTAAAGTGGGTCGCCCTGCTCGGAGCCCCGCTCGGTATCCTGCTCTCCATCGCCCTGGGAATTGGCATCGGCCACCTGCTGGGCTGGACCATCCTTCAGGGCATCATCGTCGGCGCGGTTATCTCCGTCGCCAGCACCATGGTGCTCTCCCGCCTGCTCCTTGATCGCGGAGAACTCCACTCCCCCCACGGCCGCGTCATGATCGGCATCACGCTCATGGAGGACATGGCCGTGGTCATCATGACGGTCCTCATCCCCGTGCTCGGCACCGCTGGCGGAAACTACTGGCCCGTTGCCTGGGCCGTCGGCAAGGCCCTGCTCCTGCTCATTCCTCTCGCCTTCGCCGCCGCCCGGCTGGTGCCCCACATCATGACCCGCGTCGCGCGCATCCGCAGCGAGGAGATGTACGTCATCGTCGCTCTGGCCATCGGCTTTGCCATCGCCGCCGCCACCCAGGCCATCGGACTCTCGCTCGCCCTCGGCGCCTTCATCGCCGGCATGGTCATCAGCGGCTCGGAATACAAGCACCAGACCCTGGCGCAGCTTCTCCCCTTGCGCGACTCCTTCGTCGCTCTGTTCTTCGTCACCATCGGCGCACTCATCGACCCGCGCGCGCTATTTTCCAATCCCTCGCTCCTCGCGACCATGGTTCTGCTCATTCTCGCGGGCAAGTTCCTGATCTGGACGCTCGTCGTCCGTCTCTTCCGTTATCCCCTGGTCACTGCCCTTCTCGTGGGCGTTGGCCTTACCCAGATTGGAGAATTCTCTTACGTTCTGGTTCAGTCCGCCCGCCGCTTCAATCTGGTCGAAAGCGGCTTTTACAACGCCACACTGGCCGCCTCGCTTATCACCATCCTGGTCAACGCCGGACTCACGCGCCTCGCCCCGCGCTGGCTTCAAGGCCATCAGCAAGCCGCCGCCGCCCGCAGCCTGCCAATTCCCGCTTCAATCGACCCGCACCGCTTTACCGGTCATGTTGTGCTTTGTGGCTTCGGTCGCGTCGGCAGCGCCGTCGGCATCGCCCTCGAAACCTTCCATCTTCAGTACGTGGCAATCGAGCTCGACCCTGATGTCGTGCGCGCCCTGCATGCGCGCGGCATCCCTGCAATCTACGGCGACCCCTCGCACGCCACCGTTCTCGAAAGCGCCGCCGTCTCCCACGCCAGTCTGGTCGTGGTCACCCTGCCCGACAAATCATCCGCCGAATTAGCCGTCCGCACCGCGCGCGCTGGCCCCCCGCGTACCCATCCTCGCCCGCACCCACCGCGTTCAGGATGGCGAGCAGTTGCTGCGCGCCGGAGCCAGCGAGGTCATCCAGCCAGAGATCGAGGCCTCCGCCACCCTCATCCGCCACGCCCTCGGATATTTGCAGCTTCCCCACGAAAAAGCCGCGGCCTACCTCGACATCTTCCGCCAGAGCACAGAAACCGCCCAGCGTGCTCCCCGCCCAGGAAACCAGCTTCTTCCCGGACTCTCCGATCTGACCGTCCCCGCCCATGCCCCCGGCGATACCCTTGCCGAGGCCCAGATTCGCGAACGCTTCGGAACCACCGTGGTCTCCATCACCAATCCTTCCGGCGAAGTCCTGCTCAATCCACCCGCCAACACCCGCCTTAATCCGCAGGACCGCGTCCGCGTCTTCGGACTCCCCCGGCAAATCGAGGACCTCAGAACCTACCTGAACGGCGCACCGGCAAATTCGCCGCAGAGATAGCCGGGCAGATCAACTTTTTGCGCCTGCCTTTCGTAAATCTCCCCGCCTCCGTCTTCGCGTAAATCCGGCGCCTTCCGCCCTGCGGGGCTTGACCTCGCGGCGGTAGAAACTCCGTTCCTTGTCATCCTCAACGCGGCGAAGGATAAAATACCCCTGATGGTTCTCCCTTTCGTCCGCGATCTGTTTGCGGATGTAGAAAAATTGCCTGCCTTCACGCGTGCCGTTGCCCACCTAAAGGGCGGCGCGGGGCGTATCGGTGTGTCCGGACTCAGTCCCACCGCGAAAGCAATGCTCATGGCGATGTTCCAGCGTGCGGCCAACCGGCCCCTGCTCATCGTCGTCGAAAACAATCGCGCCGCCGAGGAGCTCCTTCCCGTCGTTCAGGCCTTCGCGGAACTTACCGGAGCGCCGCAAGGCTCCTCCCACATTGCCGCTCGCCCCGGCTCGGCATCCACCGATTCCATTCTGCTGCTGCCCGCTCCCGACGTTCTTCCCTTCGAAAACCTCTCTCCCCACCCGGAGATTCAGGAAGCCCGCGCCCTCGCTCTTTGGAAGATTGCAAGCGGTGCCGCAAGTATCGTCATCGCCCCGGTGGCCGCAGTTCTCCCACGCCTCCAGCCGCGCGAGTATTACGCGGACCTCGCCCGCATCCTGCGCCGGGGAGAAGCCCTCGATTCCGCCGCACTTCTCGCTCATCTCAGTACCATCGGATACTCCGTCACCGACATGGTCGAAATGCCCGGTGAATATGCCCTGCGTGGCGGCATCCTCGACGTTTACCCTCCGGAATCCGATCGTCCCGTCCGCATCGAGCTGTTTGGCGACGAGATCGAGTCCATCCGTAAGTTCGATCCGGCTACGCAGCGATCTACTACCTCTGTAGATGAAATCGCCCTTCTTCCCCTCACCGATACCCCCGTTCACGCCGCCACACTCGCCACCATCCAC